>JAUIME010000175.1 GCA_030433195.1 bacterium | reverse complement strand
TCGCGGCGGATCGTATCCAGGCCGCCGTGATCCTGTTCTTGGCCGACAAGAACGATCTGACGCCGGACCTCGGCGGTCACGCCACGACGAAGCAACTCGTCGACGCGATCATCACGAAGCTTCAGCTCCTGCGCTGAACGAGGGACCGCAGGAGCCGTGGCTGAGCTGGACAAAGATCCGGCGGCGGCCGGATTTCCGGATCCTGTTTGCCTTTGCGTGGATTTGGCGTAGTCTTCAGGACCGAGGTCCACCGACCGCCCCCGCCTCGCAGCCTCCCTGGCTGCACCGCGCCGGGGACCTCCTCACGAGGCGACCGCCTCGTCCTCCCGCCCGAAGAAATTCATGCCCGTCGACCCTCCCTCTTCTCGTGTCGAGTCGACCCGTGCACCTGGTCCGCGACTGCGATTCTTCTGGATCGTTGCGGGGAGTGTGTGGGTGCTACTCACGATCGCCGGACTCGGTGTGCTCGCGGCCTACGAAACGCGGCCCGTCCTCGACGTCGATGCGTGTGCGACTTGGCCGGAGGACACGACCCTCGCGATCGAATGCGAAGACGCCGCATGGACGTTGCTCGTATTCGCCCACCCACGATGTCCTTGTACGCGCGCGACCTTCGAAGAGTTGGAGCGCGCCCTCGTGCATCGTCCCGACGATCTCGCGGTTTACGTCGTGTTCTACCGGCCCGAAGGCGAGTCCGACCGATGGATCGAAACCGGTCTCGCGAGGCGCGCGCGTACATGGGGAGACGTGTCGATCGTGAGCGACCCCGACGGCGTGGAGGCCCGACGCTTCGGCGCGCCGGCGTCGGGGAAGGTGTTCCTCTTCGATTCCCTCGGACGTACGTGTTTTGCGGGCGGGGTGACGCCGTCGCGTGGGCACTCCGGGGACAACGCCGGCAAGCGCGCGCTCCTCGATTGGTGGGAGGGTGAGCAGAAGGCCACGAGTACGTTTCCGCTCTATGGGTGCTTGATCTCGGAGGCGGAAGCATGCTGCGAACGTCGGTAGCCGATCGGCAGGTCGAGCTCGAGCGGCGCACGGGCGAGCTCTTCGACGAGAACATGTTCGCGCTATGGGTGCGCACCGACCGGCTCTTCGCGTCGCTGCTGGTAGCGCAGTGGGTCGCCGCCATCGTGTTCGCGTTCGTCATCTCACCGCGCACGTGGATCGGATCCGAAGACACGCCACACCTGCACGTCTGGGCGTCGATCTTCCTCGGCGGCTTGCTGACTTCGTTTCCGGTCGCGCTCGCGATCGCGCATCCCGGACGGGTTTTCACACGACACGCGATCGCGGTTTCACAGATGTTGTTCTCGGCCCTCTTGATTCACGTCACGGGCGGACGCATCGAAACGCACTTCCACGTTTTTGGATCGCTCGCGTTCCTGGCGTTCTATCGTGACTGGCGCGTTCTGGTCACGGCGACCGTGATCGTTGCCGGCGACCACTTCATGCGCGGCATGTTCTGGCCGCAGTCGGTGTTCGGCGTCGCGACGACGAACTCCTGGCGTTGGCTCGAGCATGCGGCTTGGGTGCTCTTCGAGGACCTCTTCCTGATCCCCGCGTGCGAACGGGGGGCGAGGGAGATGCGCTCGAGCTGCCGGCGGCAGGCCGAGCTCGAACTCCTCAACCGCGACATCGAGTCGACGGTCGACGAGCGGACGAGCGAGTTGCGGGAGCGGACCCGAGAGCTGCAAGCGCGTACCGAGGAGGCAACGGAAGCCCGAGAGCGCGCCGAGGAGGCGAATCGCTTCAAGAGCGAATTCGTCGCGACCATGAGTCACGAGATCCGTACGCCGATGAACGGTGTGATCGGCATGACCGAGCTGCTGCTCGACACGGATCTCACCAGTGAGCAGCGCGAGTACGCGTCGATCGTTCGCTCGTCGGGGGCCTCGTTACTCGGCGTCATCAACGACATTCTCGACTTCTCGAAAATCGAGGCCGGGAAGCTCGACCTCGAGCGCATCGACTTCCGTTTGCAGGACGTGATGGAAGAAGCGTGCGACGTCGTCGCGGATCGTGCGAGCCAGAAGTCGCTCGATCTCACCTGCTTCGTCGATCCCGAACTTCCCGTGTGGATGCGCGGCGACCCTGCGCGCTTGCGACAGATCGTTCTCAATCTGCTGGGCAATGCCGTGAAGTTTACGCACGAAGGTGCCGTGAGTCTGACGGCGTTCACCGAAGCCGCAAAGAACGGTGACGTCGCCGTGCGCGTCGAGGTCGCGGACACGGGGATCGGGATTCCCGAAGAAGCGCGAGGCAAGTTGTTCGAGGCGTTCCGTCAGGTCGATGGCTCGACGACGCGCAAGTACGGGGGCACGGGGCTCGGGCTTTCGATCTGCAGCACGCTCGTCGATCTCATGGGAGGAGAGATCGGTGTGAGGAGCGAACTCGGGGCGGGAAGCGTTTTCTGGTTCCGCGTTCTGTTGGGGGCTTCCGAACGCTCGGACGACCCTACGCCGGCGGAGCGTGCCATCGACGGACGCCGCGTTCTCGTGGTCGATCCGGGATTGGCGAGTCGGACGATGCTCGAGGCGCTCTTGTCGAGCCGCGGGGTTTCGGTCTCGCTGGCCGCGACGATCGACGAAGGCATCGAGGCGTTCCGGGATGCGGTCGGCGAGGGCGTGCCTTTCGACGTCGTGCTCGCGGATCACCGGAATCCGGACGAACGCGGGATCGAGCTGATCGATCGATTGCGCTCCGTCGACGGAGGGCGCGAGGTCCCGGTCGTGCTGCTCACGCCGATCGGCACGACCGTCCGCGACGATCGGCTGAAGCCGCATTGTCCGGTCGGCGTTCTTCCGAAGCCCTTGCGTGCGGCGCGTCTGTTCGAGAGCATCGCATCGCCGAGCGCGGCGGCCTGCGCCTCGGGACCGACGGTGGCGCCGGCTGCATCGGGCGGCCCGCGCGAGGTGAAGGTCTTGCTCGTCGAAGACAACCCCGTCAACCAGCTCATCACGAAGCGGATGCTCGCTCGCTCGTCGTATCACGTCGACGTCGCGGACGACGGGGTACGTGCGCTCGAGGCCTTGGCCGATGATCGCTACGACGTCATACTCATGGATTGTCAGATGCCGTTGCTCGACGGCTTCCAAGCCACGGCGGCGATTCGCGAGCGCGAACGTGACGTCGAGGAATCCGCGCGGAATCCCATTCCGATCATCGGGCTCACCGCGGATTCGGGTGACGACGTTCGCGAGCGTTGCCTCGCCTCGGGGATGGACGACATGCTGTCGAAGCCGGTCGATGCCGCTCATCTCGAGGCGACCGTCGAGCGTTGGCTCGATGCGCCGGGACGCGGGTGAGGTCGACCGAGCCGAATCTCGTTCGTTCGGCTCGAATCGCTTGCCGCAAGGGCATTTCCGGCGTATCCTTCAGTGCCTACCCGATCCGAAAGCGTGCGGGATCCTCTCCCGCGAGTCGCTTCGGTAGACGATCCTCGATCCGCCACGCGCACGGCTCTCCTCGCCCTGCGCGAGCCGACGCGGTCGAGCATCCGCCCTCGCGAGATCTCATGCCCTACGACGCCTCCACCGACACACCGACACCGAGTCCCGACTCCGCGTCGAGGCCCGCCCCGGTCCCCGCGTGCCGAGTGACGACTCTCGGCGACGGCATCGTCGAAGCGCTTGCGCGCGGCGATCGCGTCGAGCTGCGAATCGACGGCGCCGAAGCGCGTCTCGTGATGCCGGCGGATCCCGGGGAAGACGCGTCGAACGGTGAGGGATCGGACGAGGCTCTGCGGGTGCGCTGCGTTTCCGTCGACACCGGCGGACGGGGCGGATCCGATGCGGAGCGTTCCGACCCCGGCGCGGAGGTCGCTTCGATGCGGCGCCGATTGCGCGAAGCTCGAGTCGTATCGCTCGTGGCCGTGCTCGCGCTGTTCGGGCTGCTCTTCGGTTTCGCCTCGCATCAAAGTCGCGTGCTCGCCCAACAAGACACGCTGCGGCGAGCGCAGGCCGAAGCGCAGGAACGTGCGCTCGACGGCATCGTGCGTCAACTCCGCAACGAGCAGCGAATGGCGATCGCGTCCGGCCTCGAGATCGAGGCGGAGCGGACTCGGCACGAAGTCGAGCGGTTGTCGGAATCGGTGCGGCTCGAGAACGAGCGTCTGCTCGAATCGCGCCTCGTCGATCTCGAGATCGCGCACGACTCGGGGGACGATCCGCGCATCGCACGGCTCGCGAGCGAGGTTCGCGGACTGCGCGACGAGGTCGCTCGCAACGCGCCGCCGAGTCGTGTCTTCCAGCACATCCTCGAAGCCAACGACGCATCGGTCGTGTTGATCTACACGTCGTTCGATTACGTCGTCGATGCACCGAGCGGCCCCGTGCGACGCAACAGCACCGGGTGGGGGACGGGGTTCTTCGTCTCCGAGGAAGGCCACATCCTCACGAACAAGCATGTCGTACAGCCTTGGAAGTTCGATCCGAAGTACGCGTCGCTCGCGGCGATGGGCGTCGCGCACGTCGATCCCGAGTCGCTCCTCGTCTGCGCGTGGCCGGGCGGTACGACGGCGATCGGTGCCGATGGCGAGCCTGACCTCGCGCGCGGATTCAACAACGGTCCGCTCGGGAACCTCGAGCTCTTGCGCACGGCTCCCGACGACATGGAGCGAACGAGTGTTTCGACGCCGTCGGGTGCGAAGGTCTTGGCGCCCATGCACCGCATGTCGAACGCGGACCTCGCCATTCTCCGCGTCTCGACCGTGACACCTTCGAAACCGGTCCACATGGCGAGCGTGACGGGACCGACCGAGATCGAGAAGCTCGACCCGATCATGGTCATCGGTTTCCCGCGCGGCCGCGGCATCCTCGAGACGCGGCTCGCGGAAACGTCGCCTTCGATGGGCACGGTCCGCAAGGTCGAGGACACGATCTACGTGACCGCCTCGATCATCCCGGGGAACTCGGGAGGCCCGGTCTTCACGTCCGACGGCGAGGTCATCGGCATCGCGACCCGCGTCTACAGCGAGACCCTGGGGGCCTGTATCCGGATCGAGCACGCGTTGGCGCTGCTCGAGGAGTGAGGGGATCGGGGCGGAAGAGGAGGGGCCTTCGGGGCGGTCGGTGTCGAATCCGTTGGACACGTGTCGCGCCCGCTCCACGCCGGAAGGGGGCGATTCGGGCGATTCCGCGCGACAGGCCCTGGTATCCGTGGGCAGAATCGGTTGTGATGAGGGAATGCCGGGCGGCATGAGGGTTGCGAAGCGACCCGTGAAGCTTCCGTGGGGAGGGACCAATCCATGGAGGTACGACATGAACATCCGACGAATCCTCGTGATCGTCTCGCTTCTGGCATGGGGCGCCACCGCTCCGGCAGCGCTCGCCGACGAGCCGTTGCCGCGCGTCGTCGTCATCGAGGAAGTGACGGCGTCCGACGATCAGAAGCCCAAGCGCATCAAGCGATTCGGGAACAGGAAGCGAATCCGCAAGATGCTGGCCGAGAAGCGTGACGCGGCAAAGCCCTGCGTCATCCTCGTGCGTGATCCACTCGTTCATCCGGAAGGAGAGTGCATCAAGGTCGCGGGGAACCGCGACAAGATCGCGCGCCGCGTCGATGCGACGGCCAAGAAGGATCTGAGTCGTCGAGTGGTGTTCCTGAAGGACGAGGTCGGGCGACCCGACATCGTCACGATGAAGCGCTTCGGGAACAAGAACCGCATCGCGGAGATCCAGCGAGAGCGTGCCGAGTCCGACGAGTCTCGGTGACGCCGAGACGGGCCTGGCGCCCGTTTCGAGAACCACGCAAACGAACGACTCCGACGCCCTTGCGGTGTATTGTCGCGGGGCGTCGGACCCTCCTTCTTTCGTTTGACACCCCCAGGGCCGTTTGATTTAATCCCGCGCGTTCGAGGCGCCCCGTATCGGTCGGTTTCGACGATCGAAATCGTTCGCGCGGCGCGCCGCATTTCGAGCCCGAGCCGGATCTTCGAGCCCGAACGCCTCATGTTCTCAGCACCTTCGAGACGAACTTCGTGTCGACGACGAGGCATGACGCGCGGCGGACTCCGAGGTTGGGGGCGGACAGCCTGAATTCCTTTCTGAGATTCACGGGTCTCGGTGTCCAATTCGTCGTCATCTTCGTGCTCTTCGTGCTGTGCGGCATGGCACTCGACGCGAGGGTCGACGCCGAAGTCCCTTGGTTCGTGATCCTCGGAGCGTTGCTCGGGGGCATCCTCGCGACCGTCACACTCGTGCGGCAAGTGTTCCCGAAACGCGATACTTCGAAGAACTCCCGAGAGAATGCGGCGTCGGGCTCGCGAGCCTCGAGCTCGCGAACGTCGAAATCCGGAACATCGAGTTCGCGTGGCCCGAAGCCGAATCGCGAGAACCCAGAGGATGACTCGAGGCGAGATGCGGATCGGGACGACGAACGAACCGCGCGATGAAGCCGTTGCGAACGCGACGCCCGGGCAAAGCTCCGAGCCGCGGATCGCGAAGGGGCGCTTCTTCGCGATGCTCGTCGCGACCGTGTTCGGCATCGCGGTCGTTTCGGCCTGGCCGATCTATCACTGGGCGGGCCCGGAAGGGCTGCGCGGGTGGATCGTCGGATCGGCGGCGAGTCTCGGGAACTGTGTCTGGGGTACGTGGCTTCTCTTGTGGGGAATCGCGCGAGGCACGCAGACGTTTCACCTCGCGATGTTGTTCGGCCTGATCGGTCGGATGGTGATCGCATTGACCGTCGTGGCGGTGATGCACTTCCGCGGCGACGCGAACATGTTGGTCCTCGTGCTGTCGTTGGTCGCGTTCTACTTCGTCGCGACGATCGTCGAGTTGCGCTTCCTGTTGCGGGAAGTTCTGGTGTCGGCGGGCGGTGCGGGCGCGGTCGCCCCGAGCGGGGAGACGGTGAGCACGAGAGCGGTGGCGGGCGGCGTTCGCTGATCGCAGGAGGTCGAGGTCGCACGGGTCCGCGTTGCGCGGGCCGTGGAGTCCCGGCCGCGCAGGAGGGTTCATCACGAGCATGTCACTCTCGAATCTGTCGTATCTGATGATGGCACGCGTCGCGGGCGGCGAAGGGGACAATCCCCTCAACCACCTCGTCGACCACATCCTCGATCACGAGCTCTCGTGGGCGCCCCATCCCTTCCTCACGAAGCACCGCTTCATCATCATGCTTGCCGCGGTGCTGCTCATCGTGGTTCTCGTGCCGATCTGCAGTCGGAAGGTCTCGGTGCCGCGCGGTCTCCGCAACATCATCGAGGCGATGGTGCAGTACATGCGCACTTCGGTGATCGGCGAGTACATCCACGGCAAGGACGCGGCGCGCTTCACCCCGTACTTCCTGACCGTGTTCTTCTTCGTGCTGGCGATGAATCTCGTCGGCCTCGTTCCCATGAGCGCGACCGCGACGGCGAACGTCGCCGTGACACTCACCCTCGCGTTGTGTACGTTCGCGATGGTGCTGGTCTCGGGGATGGCCGCGCAGGGCGTCGGGAAGTTCTGGATCAACCTCGTGCCTTCGGGCGTCCCCGGTTGGTTGTGGCCGATGCTCTTCGTGATCGAAGTCATCGGGCTCGTCAGCAAGCACTTCGCGCTCACCGTTCGACTCGCGGCCAACATGACGGCCGGCCACTTGATCCTCGGCGCGCTCATCGCGCTCATCGTGGTGTCGAAGAACGCGATCTACGTCATCATTCCGTCCATTGCTGGAGGCATCTTCATCGGGTGCCTCGAGATCTTCGTCGCATTCTTGCAAGCGTATATCTTCACGTTCTTGTCTGCGGTCTTCGTCGGTGCGGCGCTGCACCCGGACCACTAGCGGGAAGAACCTGTTTCGGGAAAATGAGGTGAACTCGATGAAAACGGTTGTGATCTCGATCCTGACGCTCTTCGTTCTGCTCTTCGCTTCGTCGGTCGCGTTCGGCGCGGAAGGCGGAGAAGCGGCTGCGCCCGGCAGCGGCATGATCGCCGTCGGTGCGGGTCTCGGTGCGGGTCTCGCTGCAATCGGCGCCGGCCTGGGCATCGGACGTCTCGCGGGTTCGGCGACCGAGTCGATCGCTCGCCAGCCGGAAGCCACCAACGATATCCGTGGCGCCATGATCCTTGCGGCCGCGCTGGTCGAAGGGGTTGCGCTGTTCGCGGCTCTCACGGGCTTCCTGATGAGCTTCAAGGTCGGTTGATAGCGGACGGGAGTCCATCATGTTCGCCCTGAACGGTGCCGCCATCGGCACCTTGTTGTTGGGAGCTCAGGAGAGCCTCGTCGACGTCCAAGGCTGGACGATGATCTGGACGTTCGTCTGGTTCGTCGTGCTGCTCGTCGTTCTCGGACGCTTCGCGTGGAAGCCTCTCGTCTCGGCCCTCGAGTCGCGTGAGCAAGGCATCCGCGACTCGATCGACGAAGCGAACCGTGCTCGCGAAGAAGCGCAAGCACTTTTGGCGGATCACAAGAAGAAGCTCGAGGACGCGGACCAAGAGGTCAAGCGGTTGCTCGAAGAGGGGCGCCAGCAAGCGGCGACCGTCAAAGAGCAGATCATCGAAGAAGCGCGATCGCAGGCGAAGTCGACCGTCGAACGGGCGACTCGCGAGATCGATCTGGCCCGGGACGAGGCGCTGCAGAGCATCCGTCAAGAGGCCGTCGATCTGAGTGTGGCGCTCGCTTCGAAGGTGATCCGCAAGAGCCTGAGTCCGAAGGACCACGAGGAGCTGATTCGCGAATCGATGAAGGAGCTCGAGCTCTGACATGGCCGAAACTCCCGTATCCCGTACGTACGCGCAGGCGATCGTCGAGCTCGGTGACGAGCACGGCACGCTCGACCAGATCGGCGAGGACTTCGAGTCGTTCCACGAAGTGTGGAAGGGCGACAACGGAGTGCGCCGGTTCCTGAGTTCGCCGGCGGTCAGCCGCGAGCGCAAGGTCGAGTTGGTCGCGAAGGCCG
>JAUIME010000174.1 GCA_030433195.1 bacterium | reverse complement strand
TCTCGAGCTCCGCGATGCAGTCGCCGAGTGACGGGTCCGACCAGCGCTCGTGAACGAGACGTTGGATCGTCGCTGCGGTCCGGCCGCGCGCCGCAGCACCCGCACGCGGCATGAAGGTCGCTTGGTCCCATTGCAAAAGGGAAGCCGCCGCCTCGAGATCGGCGATCTCGGCGAGGCGGGATCGGAACGTGTCGCGAGTTTTCGTCATGATCGAGAGGTCCCGTCGGTTGGCGCGCTGCCGAGCTCGGTGTCGTCGCCGTGCGCGGTGCTCGGGACCCCCGCGTCTTCGGAGCGCATGCGCTCGAGTTCTTCACGCGCCGAGGACAAGACCGTCGTGGGACGGATCTCGCGGGTCGGCTCCGAGCGCGCGAGCGCCACGAGCGTCAGCTCGCCGTCGGCGTCGCGGGTGGTGACGGCGATGTTTCCGTCGGACCGCCCCACCTCGTCGTGGTTCGGCATCGGTACCCGACAACCGCTCGCGACGAGATACGCCTCGTGCGTGTCGAGCTCCACCTGCGTGAGTCCGGCCGCTTCGACGAGTTCGATCGGATCGCGGAGTGCCTCGCGTACCTTCGGTTCCACGGTGAGCGGGTCCGCGCCCGCTTCGAGCGTGATGCCATCGGCTGCCGCGAACGGGCCGATGTGCGTTCGGCGCAGCGAGGCGAGATGTGCGGGAAGGCCGAGCGCGATCCCGAGGTCGCGGGCGATCGATCGCACGTACGTGCCCGCGCTGCAGCGGATGTGGAGCGTCGCCGTCGGCCAGGTGAGCTCCACGCACTCGATCGTGTGCACGTGGACGCGTCGGCTCTTCATCTCGGGCGCTTCTCCCGCGCGAGCGAGCCGGTAGGCCGCACGTCCGCCGATCTTGATCGCCGAGTACGCGGGCGGTACCTGCTCGATCTCGCCACGAAACGACGCGACCGCCGCCTCGAATCCATCGGGCGCGCGATCGCCCGGGTCGGCGGTCTCGGTCACCTCGCCTTCGGGGTCGAGCGTGTCGGTCGCCTCGCCGAAACGCACGGTTCCGACGTAGGTCTTCGGGAGCGCCATCGCGAGATCGGAGAGACGCGTGACGTCGCCGAGCAAGACGAGCAACGCGCCGGTCGCGAACGGGTCGAGCGTGCCCGCGTGACCGACCTTCGCTCGACGTCGCAGCATGCGACGGAACGGTTCGAGGACCTTCGAGCTCGTGACACCGGGAGGCTTGTCGAGAAGCAGAAAACCACGCATGCCCGCGATTCTACTTTTCCGCGCCGTGCGTGCCACGCCGAGATGCAGACGCGTCGCGACACGCTCGACGAGGACTGCTAGGATGCGTCTTCGCACGCGCGTCCGGACCGACGAGCGGCGAGCCGTGTTCTCCAGGAGAGGTGCGACATGAGCGACGAACGACGGATCTTCAACTTCTCGGCCGGACCGGCCACGCTGCCGCTGCCCGTCCTCGAAGAGGCGCGGCGCGACGGGATCCTCCTGCCGGGCGAAGGCGCCTCGGTGTACGAGATCAGTCATCGTTCCGCGCGTTTCCAGTCGATCCTGGACGACACGGTCGCGACGATTCGCGAGCTGTTGCAGCTTCCCGACCGATACCACGTGCTGTTTCTTGCGGGCGGCGCGTCGCTGCAGTTCTCGATGGTCGCGATGAACCTGCTGCGCGACACGAATCGCACGGCGAACTACGTTCTCACGGGTTCGTGGGGCAAGAAGGCACGCCGCGAAGCCGAGCGCGAAGGCAAGGTCGACGTCGTCTGGGACGGCGCGTCGGAGAACTATGCTCGCGTGCCGACCGAGGACGAGTGGCGCGCGAGCGACGACGCTGCGTACGTGCACGTCACGTCCAACGAAACGATCGAAGGCGTACAGTTCTCGGAAGTGCCGGACGCGGGGGCGATCCCCCTCGTGTGCGACGCATCGTCGGAGTTCTTGTCGCGCCCGATCGACGTCGATCGGTACGCGCTGATCTACGCGGGTGCGCAGAAGAACCTCGGCCCTGCGGGCGTGACGCTCGTGATCCTGCGTGACGATCTCACCGAAGGAATCCCCGAGGGCCTGCCGTCGATGCTCGACTATCGAACGTGGGTGAAGTCGGGCTCGCTCTACAACACGCCGCCGGTGTTCGCGATCTACATGACGGGACTCGTGGCGCGATGGATCCGCGATGACGTCGGTGGGCTCGAGGCGATGGCGAAACGAAACCGCGCCAAGGCCGAGCGGCTGTACGAGGCGATCGACGCGAGTGACGGATTCTACCGCGGTCACGCGCATCCCGAGTCGCGGTCGAAGATGAACGTCACCTTCCGGCTGCAGGACGCGGATCTCGAGAGCGCGTTCGTCGCGGACGCCGCGCAACGCGGCCTCGCCGGCTTGAAGGGACACCGTTCGGTCGGCGGGATCCGAGCCTCTGTTTACAACGCGATGGAGCCCGCGGGCGTCGACGAACTCGTCGCGTTCATGAACGAGTTTCGTCTCGCTCGTCAGCCGGCGTGAGACGCTCTTCCCTGGGGGCGATGAGCCCTTCCGCTTCGAAGAGCGCTTCGAGCGCGCCATCGAGCGACGGGTAGCGAAACTCGAAGCCGGTCTTCAAGAGGCGCGCGGGCTCGACGCGCGTGCTCGCGAGCAGGACTTCGCTCGCCATCTCGCCGAGCGCCAGCTTCAACGCGAACTCGGGCGCCGGCAGGAACGTCGGGCGTCCCATCAGCTCACCGAGCTTCGAGACGAGCTCGGCCTGTGTCACCGTCTCGGGAGCCACGCAGTTGACCGGCCCTCGCAGGGACGACGTCGCCAAGCAGTGGTGGACTGCGGCGAGCAAGTCCGAGAGCTCGATCCAGCTCACGATCTGCGCGCCGCTGCCGAGGCGGCCGCCGACCCACCATTGGATCGGTGTCATCATGCGCGGCAGCGCGCCTCCATCGAGCGACAGCACCATCCCGAGGCGCAGTTGCACGCAACGCGTGCGCGTCTCTTGCAGGGGCTCGGAAGCGGCTTCCCATTCTTGGCAAACGCTCGCGAGAAATCCGGTGCCCGGAGCGCTGTCCTCACGGACGAGCTCGAGACCGCGATCGCCGTAGTACCCCACCGCCGACGCTTGCACGAACACGCGCGGCGGCTCGTCGAGCTCGGAGAGGACTTCGCTGAGGAACCGCGTACCGTCGACGCGGCTCTCGCGGATTCGGCGTTTCTTCTCGCGAGTCCATCGCCCTTCGGCGATACTCTCGCCCGCGAGGTGGACGACGGCATCGAAGCCGTTCAGTCGGTCGCGTTCGATGCGTCGTTCGGAGGGCGACCAACGGATTGCGCCCGCGGATTCGTGTCGAGTAAGCGCGACGGCATCGTACCCCGAGCCTTCGAGCGTCTGCATCAATGCCGTACCGACGAGTCCGCTCGCGCCGGTTACGAGAATGCGGCGTCGCCGCGATTCGGAAGTCGGTGTCACCATTGAAACGTAGTCACCGAAACGTCATCACCCGCTACGGGAGTACCTGGTATACGGGCGTACCTGGTGTACGGGCGAACCTCGTATACGGGCATACCTCTTACGTCGCCTTGCGAAAAAGGCTCGTGTCCACCCTCTCGAAAATACCCGGTCAACATACCAGAATCGACTCCGTAAAGAAATTCCACGATCTTTCTGAATACGATCGAATACGCGCCATTCGCGACGGCACCTGCCGCCGGCGTGAACGGGATACGACACGAAGGGAACCGAGAAGGGGGTTCGCATGCGCACTATCTTCGCGTTCGTCACGTGCATTGCCCTGTCGATCACGCTCGCCGCACCCGCCGCCGCTCGCGACGACTTGCAATTCGCGGACGGCCTGTACAGCGAGGGGATGTTCGACCTCGCGGCCAAGGAGTACCGGAAACTGCTCGAAGACGCGCGGGGTCCGCGCGCTTCGGCGATTCGACTGCGACTTGGCGACGCTTACTTGCAGCTCGAGAGCTACGCCGAGGCCGCGAAGGTGCTGCGGCCGATCGTCGAGCGCGATCCGTCGTTCGAGCAGTACGTCGAAGCCGCGTATCGCTTGGGGCGCGCGCTCATCGAGAGCGGCGAGGTCGCCGAAGCCGTCCGCGTCCTGCGGCGCGCCGAGAAACAGATCGGCGAGGACCGCTGGGACGATACGCTCTCGCAGCACGTCCACTACTGGCTCGCCGAGGCCTTCTACCGTAACGACCAGCACGAGAAGGCGCTGGCCGCGCTCGAGAAGGTGTTGGAGCATCGCGTCGACGCCGACATCGAGACCAACGCGCGTTACACCGCGGCGTGGGCCGCCTACCGCGCCGGCCTCCCCGAGCGTTCGATCCTCCACATGGACCGGTTCCTCACGACCAAGCCGGATGCCGATACGGTAGCCGAATGCCGGTACGTCCGCGGCGAGTGCTTCTTCCAGCTCGAGCGCTACGACGAAGCGGCGCGCGAGTACGCGGCCACCGCCAAGCGCGACACGCCCCACCGCGCCGACGCCGAGCTCGCGATCGCCTGGTGTGACTTCGAACGCGACGACTTCAAGGGAGCCGCGCGTCGATTCGCGCGCTTCGCCGAGGAGCGACCCGAGCACGCCTCGGCCGGTCAGGCGATGTTGCAGGCCGGCATCAGCGCGTTTCGTGCCGATCGGATCGACGACGCGCGCACGTGGCTCGCGTCCGCACGCGGGCGTGCCGAGGTCTCCGGCGAAGCGTCGTACTGGCTCGGCATGACCGAGAAGAACGCGCAGAACTGGGAGGCCGCGCACGCAGCGCTCGCCTCCGTGCGCACGGAGGACGGCGATCTCCTCGAGCGCACGAAGCTCGCGGCCGGCGAGTGCCTCTACCGCCTCGAACGCTACGACGACGCGGTCACGGCTTTCGGAAGCGTCGGAGATGACGCGAGTCCCGAGTCGCGCGCCTACGCGCTTCACGGCGCCTCGCTCTGTCGACAAGCGCAGGGCCGCTCCGAAGACGCGCTCGCGCTTGCCGGCGCGCACCGCGAGGGCTTTCCCGAGTCGGAGCATCGAGCGGCTTCGCTGATGGTCGAAGGCGAGTCGCTGTTCGATCTCGAGCGCTTCGAGCCCGCGGCGATCCGGTTCGCGGAGCTGCTGCGATCGTTCCCCGACGATGCGGCGGCCGACGCAGCGACGTACAAGCTCGGTTGGTGTCTCACGGAACTCGGTCGTCACGAGGACGCCCGCCAGGCTTTCCTCACGGTGACGAATCGATACTCGGACAGTCCGCTCGCGGTCGAGTCGCGAAAGCTCGCGGCGCAAGCGCTCGCGGAGCTCGGCCAATCCGAGGATGCCATCCGCGAGCTCGAGGCGGTTGCGGGTCGGCGCGGTACGATCGCCGAACAGGCGCGACTCGACGCTGCGCGACTGCAAGCCGAAGGCGGAGATTTCGCCGCGGCTGTCGACAGCTACGAAGAGATCGCCTCGTCGACTTCGGATCGAGAGCGGCGAGCGCGGGCGCGCTACGAGCAGGCCGAGCTCTTGTATCGCGTGCGGGACATCGAACGATCCGCCGCGGCGTATCGCGAGGCGATCGAGTCGACCGAAGATCCGGCGATTCGGCGGGCCGCTCGGTACGGACTCGCGTGGACGCTCTACGATCTCGACCGCCCGGACGAAGCGGGCCAGGAAGCCGAGGCACTTCTCGCGGAGGGCGGGCTCGACGACGAGCTCGAAGCGTCCACGATGCACCTCGTCGGTGCCAGCGCCCAGCGAACCGGGGATGCGGCGCGAGCGTGTCAGGCGTTCGAGATGTTGCTCGCGAACCACCCGAACTCGTCGCTCGCGTACGAGGCCCGCTTCGGGCTCGGCGTGTGCCAAGCCGCACTCGGTCGCTACGACGATGCAGCGAAGACGCTCGACACGGTTCTCCGCCGCCATCGCGAGGGGGCTGCGAACGATCGAGTCCTGTACGAGCTCGCCTTCGTCTACGAGGATGCCGGCCGGGCCGACGACCGCACGAAGACGTTCCGGCGCCTCGTGCGCGATCATCCCGCAAGCCCGCTCGCTCCCGAGGTGCGCTTTCGTCTCGGGGAGGAGCGCTACGGCGCGGACGACATGAAGGGCGCGTCGGAGGCCTACGCCGCGGTACTCGCCGAGAGTCCTGGCGACTACCTCGACGAGGCGCTCTACAAGAAGGGATGGGCCGACAAGAAGCGCGGCGAGAGCGCCGACGCGGTAGCCTGCTTCCAGCGATTGGCGGCCGAATGCCCGAAGAGTCCCCTGCGCGGCGAAGCGCTGTATCTCGCGGCGGAGATGTCGCGTGAACTCGGCGATTCGAAGACGGCGGAAGCCCTGTGCCGCGATCTCTTGAAGGCCTACCCCGATCACGAGCTCACCGAGACGGCGCACCTCACGCTCGCGCTCGCGTTGCACGACACCGGGGCCTGGGACGCGGCGCTTCGCGAGCTGCAAGACCATCGTTCGCGCTATCCCGAGAGCGAACGCCTGTTCGAGGTCGACTTCTCGATCGGTCGCTGCTTGAAGCAACTCGATCGCATTCCGTCGGCCGTCCAGGCGTTTCGACGCGTCACCTCGACGCACCGCGGCGAGACGGCCGCGCGCGCTCAGTACGAGATCGGCGAGTGCTTCCGGGCCCAGAACAACTACGAAGACGCCTTGAGCGAGTACCTCAAGGTGCGTTTCCTCTACGCGCACGACGATTGGATCGCGGCCTCGCTGTTCCGGACCGGGCAATGCTTCGAGAAGCTCGGGCAGGACGACCGTGCGCGCTCCACCTATACCGAGTTGAGCTCGCAATACCCGAAGAGCGAGTGGGCGAAACGCATCGACAAGAACGGCTCGCGAACGGGCCTCTGATTGATCCGAACGATCTCCTGAAGACGATCCCGAGGAGTTTGCCATGTCCGCATCTTGGATGATCCTGCAAGCCGGTGACGCCGCCGCCGAAGCCGCCGAGCCGTTGATCGCGACCGATCTCGGTTCGATGTACGAGATCCTCATGAACGGCGGGGTTCTCATGATCCCGATCGCTCTGTGCTCGGTGCTCGTGATCGCGTACTTCGTCGAACGTCTCATCGGGCTGCGGCGCGGACGCGTCGCTCCCGCGAAGCTCGCGCGCACGCTGCAAGACAGCGTCAGTGCGGGTCGCATTCGCGAGGCCGAGGAAACGTGCGAGAAGAGCAAGACCCCGCTTGCAGCCATCGCGCTCGCGGGGTTGCGCATGCGCGAGGGCGGCACGCGCGCCGAGATGGAGAAAGCCATGGAAGATGCCGGCCTGCGCGAAGTCACGCGCCTGCGCAAGAACGTGCGGCCGCTCGCCACGATCGCGAGCATCGCTCCCCTCTTGGGGCTCCTCGGTACGGTGCTCGGGATGATCGAGGCGTTCAACGTCGTCGCGGGCGGCGGCATCGGAAAGCAGGAGCTGCTCGCGAGCGGCATCGCGAAGGCGCTGGTGACGACGGGCGCCGGCCTCACCGTCGCGATCCCCGCGCTCGCCTTCTACCACTACTTCAGCTCGCGCGTTCAGAATCTCGTTTTGCTGATGGATGATTTCTGCAGCCGGCTGCTCGCCACCCTACCGACGGCCGGCGCCTCCGCGACGGTCCCGGTCGCCGAGCCGGCCACCGCGGGAGGCAGCTCGTGAAGATCCGCGAAGAAGAGGAAGCCGAAGAGCGTGGCGTGAACCTCACGCCGATGATCGACGTCGTGTTTCTGCTGATCATCTTCTTCATGGTGTCCACGACCTTCATCGATCTCGAGATCGACCTGCCGGAAGCTTCGTCGGGCGAGTCGAGCGAAACGATTTCGCGCGAGATGGTCGTCAGCCTGCTCCCTGACGGCAGGATCTACCTCGACGATCGCGAGACGACGATCGAGGCGCTCACGTACGCGCTCCAGCGAGCCGCCGAACGCCATCCTGGGCAGGTCGTCATCATCCGGGGCGACAGGGCCGCGAACTTCGAGAACGCCGTCCAAGTCGTCGATGCGTGCAAGATCGCCAAGATCACGAACGTCGCCCTCCGGGCGCGCGAGGAAGGATAATCGGCCATGACGAAGCGGTCGCTCTTCAACCAGGTCGTGCTCGCGCTGTCCTTGCTCGGCGCC
Organism: bacterium; assembly: GCA_030433195.1. Lineage (GTDB taxonomy): Bacteria > Planctomycetota > JACOTG01 > JACOTG01 > JAUIME01 > JAUIME01. The sequence goes on along the minus strand of JAUIME010000174.1, from coordinate 844 downwards.
GGCGCCCTTCTCGTCCGCTTCGTGATCGCTCCGATGGAACCGACCGTCTACACGGACGGCAACTCGCGCCTCGACTCCGGTTCGTGGAGCGGCGCGCGGCGCGTGGTGTGGAACGAGCCCGAGCTCGTGGGGCTCGCCTCGAGCGGCGATGCCGAGGCCGACCCGGCCCTCTCGTCCGATGGTCGGGAGCTGTATTACACGGTGGGGATGCCCGGCGGACTCGCCGATTTGTGGGTGGCCGACCTCGCGCTCGACGGCACCGTGCTCGACGCGCGACCGCTCGACGGCGTGAACTCGCCTCACGACGACCGCGACCCCTTCGCGACCGACGAGGGCTTGTTCTTCGCGTCGGATCGCCCGGGCGGTTCGGGCGGACTCGACCTCTGGTTCGCACGCCGTGAAGGGGACGGCTTCGGATCGCCGATCGTGCTCGCCGCGGGCGTCAACACCGGCGCGGACGAGCGCTCGCCGACGCTCGACGCGAGCGGCATGCAGCTCGCATTCGCGTCCGATCGCAATCGCCTCGACGCGTCGTCCGCGATCGGTGCCGGCTTCGACCTGTTCCTCGCCACACGCGTGCGTCCCGAGGCGCTCGACAGCGATTCGTTCGGGGATCCGGTCGAGCCTCCGATCCTCAACAGCGCGTTCGACGACCTCGACCCGACGCTCTCGCCCGACGGCAATCGCATCGTGTTCGCGACGAACCGCGAAGGCGGCGCGGGCGGCTACGATCTTTGGTGGTCGCTTTGGACCGGGCAGACGTGGCTCGAGGCGCGTCCGCTCGAAACGATCAACACCGAGCACGACGAGCTCGCCCCGCACACGGACGATCGCGGATTCAGCC
>JAUIME010000173.1 GCA_030433195.1 bacterium | reverse complement strand
GGTGAATACGTCGAGCTTTCGGTCGCGGCGAGAGGCGGAGGAAGCTCGCCATTCCGGCTGTGGTGAGTTTTTCAACGGGCTGATAGACCCGCCCCGACGACCGCGACTGATCGAGGAGTTCCGTACCCATGCACGTCCTGTCGAAGCACGACTCGTCGCACACGATCGCCCCCCGCCGCACGATCCTCTTGGCTCTCGCCGCGTGCGGGATGCTTCTCGGCTTCCCCTCGGGAATGGCCTGGGCACGAGTCGATGCCGACGAATCCAGCGCCCCCTTGGTCTTCCGACAAGAGGCCTCGACCGAGTTCCCACCGCTCGATGATCCCCCCTTGCTCGAGTCTCCTTTCTCGTGCTTCGAGAACTTCGTCCTCGCGGGAATGGAAGAGGAATGGACGCGTGCAGCCCGCTCGCTGAACTTCCGCCTCATCCGCGACGACCTCGACGTCGAACGCGCACGAGAACTCGCTCGCAAGCTCTACTTCGTCCTCAACCAGGAGCTTTGGATCGACTGGACCAGCTTGCCGGCACGACCCGACGGGATGGTCGACGAGACCACGATGGGCGCCGGGTCCCAACCGCTCGTCGGCCAAGCGCGCCGGGGGATCTTGATCGGGCGCATCGAAGTCGACGGCCGCGAAGTGCCGATTCGCTTGCACCGCGTACGAGCCGGCGAGGCCGACCCCGTCTGGCTCTTCGCGGCGCACACCGTCCTGCGCATCGACGAGCTCTACGAGCGTCACGGACCGAGTTGGCTCGCACGATCGATGCCCGAGTGGGCGCAGACACGTTGGTGGCTGCGCACACCGGTGTGGCAGTGGATCGCCATCCTGAGCGCCGTGTTCGTCGCTCTCATTCTCGGCGTCGCCGCAGGTCCGCTCTCCCTCAAGCTGCTCTCGAGACTCGGATGGATCACGGACACCCAGATGCGGTCCTTCCGGCTTCCGATCGCCACGACGGTCGCCACGTTCGTCCTATGGATCGTCGTCGAGTGGTTGCTCGGGCTCCCGGGAGCGCTTTCGTCGATCATCGGCACCTCGACCTTGATCCTGTTCATGCTGTCGGCTACGTGGCTTGCCGCCCGGATCACCGCCCGACTGTTCGATACCGTCGCACGCGACGTGATCGACGGACTCCACAACGATGACACGCCGGCGCGCCAACGCGTGCTCACCCAGATCACCGTCGGTCGCCACGTGTTGTTGCTCATCGTCGCGATGATCGCGGCCGGCATCTTGCTGCACGAGCTCGACCTCTTCCGAACCGCCGCGCTGGCGCTCCTGACCTCAGCCGGCGCCGCCGCGGTGCTCCTCGGGATCGCGGGGCACGCGGTACTTGGCAACCTCATCGCGGGCGTTCAGATCGCCGCGACCCAACCCTTCCAGATCGGCGACGTGGTCTACGTCCTCGACAACTGGGGAACGATCGAGGACATCACCTACACCTACGTGACAGTGCGTACGTGGGACGAGCGACGCCTCGTGATTCCGATCCGCAAGTTCGTGACGGAGCCGATCGAGAACTGGTCCAAGAACGATCCGTTCCTGGTGAAGCCGATCTACCTTTCCGTCGACTTCCGCGCCGACGTGGATCGGATCCGAGAGGCGTTCCTCGAGAAGTTGGCCGACGAAGACGATTGGGCGCGAGACCGCGACGAACCCAAGGTTCTCGTCACCGAGTTCGACGACGAGACGATGCAGGTTCGCCTCACTTGCGGGGGCAACGAGCCGTCGGCCGCGTGGCGACTCTACTGCCGCATGAGCGAACGCATGATGGCGTGGCTACGCGACGTCGAAGACGGGGCTTGGCTTCCGCGACGTCGGCTCGTCGTCGATTCACCGACCGGGGCGTTGCCCGAAGTCGAACGAACCGCCAAATCGACCGGCGAGTCCGAATCCTGAGAAGTCCGCGCCCCGCCCCTGTCGACCGTCGATACGATTCCCGCGAAGCCGGCGAGATACGATTCCCGCCAAGCCTGCGAGCGAGCAGGATCAGAGGATCGGCTCGAACAGCGCGGCGAGCTTGGACTGGAATCGGGTCACCCACGTCCAGTTTTCGATCTCTTCCAATGTGAGTCGCCGCGCGTTCCCGATCTCCCGCTCCACGAACTCGGTCATCTTGGAGGCGAACTCCTCGCCGGTCACCTCGAGGTTGAGTTCGTAGTTCAGGAAGAACGAGCGATGATCGAAGTTGCAGCTTCCCGTCGTCGTCCACTTGCCGTCGACGCAGAGGATCTTCGCGTGCAAGAAGTCACCACGATGGAGCCACACCTCCGCTCCCGCTTTCACGAGCCGCTCGAGATAGAAGCGTGCTGCGTGGGTCGCGAAGACGCTGTCCGAGCGCTCGGGAATCAGAATGCGGACACGCACCCCCCCGGCCGCCGCCAGCCGCAACGGCTCGTTCATCGTGGCACCCGGCACGAAGAACGGCGTCGCCAACACGAGGTCCTTCTCGGCCGAATGGATCGCCGCGCCGAAGATCGACCAGAGCGCGTCCGTCGGTTCGTCGGGCCCGTGCGGAATCACGCGGACCCAATATCCTCCGTCATGCGCGGCCGCTTCCGTCTCCACCTCCTCGAAATCGGCATCCTCGAGACTGCATCCCGCCGCGACGCACCAGTCCTCGGAGAAGATCCTACGCACGTGTGCGACCGCCGGACCCTCGATTCGAACGTCGCTGTTGACGAGCGAACGCTTGGACTCGATCGAGCGCAGGTAGTCGTCCGTCCAGTTGCTGTCTCCGACGAAGGCGACCTTCGCGTCGATCACGAGGATCTTGCGGTGGTTCCTGAAATTGACCTGGAATCGTCCCTTGAGCGGATTCGGAGTGAGGAACGTATGCACTTCGATCCCGAGCTCCCGCATGTGCGGGACGACGTCCCGCGGGAGCGCTCGCGATCCGATCGGATCGATGACGACTCGTACACGCACGCCTCGATCGACGGCTTCGCTCAATGCGTCGATCAGCTTGCGAGCGACGCGGCCGCGATGAAGGATGAAGGTCTCGAGCAGAATCTCGCGCTTGGCTTCGCGGATCTCCTTCAACATCGGATCGAGCAGGTGATCCTGATGCGTGAGCAGTTGCAGATCGTTCCCGCCGCAGAGCGGAAACGTCCCGGCTCGATTGAGGATGCTGACGAGGCGCGAGTCGTCGATCGCCCCGTCGTACGGATTCGCGCGTTCTCCCGAGCGGCCGCCTCGCCGCAAGTCGCTCACCCGCCGCTCGGTCCGGATCCTCCTGCGCTTCGATCCTACCGAGAACACGAAGTACGAGAGCGGACCGACGAACGGGAGAGTCCACGCCGCGAACAGGTACGCGACGGCGGTCGCGGGTCGGCGGTAATACAAGACGACATGAACCGTCGTGAAACACGCGAGCAATGCGTGCAGCACCGCCAGGGGAGAGAGAGTCCAAATGGACCCCACGAAGCCCAACAGTTGGACCGCGGCGGCTTCTGATCCGCTGGCCCCCCGAAAAACCGCCATGTGTCGGACTCCGTTCGTCGTTCTCGAATCCCCCGTCTCTCGAGCCGGGGCCAAGAGCAGAAGGCGTGCCGATCGGCGCGACGGATCCGTAGACGAGCAAGCGAAGCAGGAGCCCCGTACTCGTCTTCGTGTTTCTCTCGGCCTCGGCCGAGCGCGTCAAGATTGCAGATCGGCCGGTAATCCATACCGAGGGACGCCGTCATGGGGCGCTCATCCGGCCAGAGGTGGGCCTCACGGCTTTGGCACGCTTCCTGCACTCCCCTCTCCCGCAGTCCGACAGCAACAACTCGTCTTCAAACTCCAGGAAGAAGGAGGCTATACCATGCCGAATCGCATCAAAGACAAAGACCAAGACGTCTCCGCGCAGCTCAAAGCCAAGCTCGAGGACGTGAAGCAGGACCTCGGCGACATGGCCAAGATCGTCTCGAACGCGTCGGCCGGCGCCGTGTCCGATGCGGGCCAAGCCGCCCGCGAAGCCGTCGCTTCGGGGCGCGACCGCGCTCGCAGCCTCGAGAATTCCTTCGAAGACGAAATTCGCGATCACCCGCTTCGTTCCGTGCTCGTCGCGGGCGGAATCGGGATCCTCGCCGGGATGCTCTGGCGTCGGTGATCACCTCTCCGCACGATCCTCGTGTCGCGGGTCATGACGACCCGCGACACGATCGTCCTTCCGACGACCGGGAATCCGACGCGTCATTCAGCGAAAAGCTGCACGACGCACGTCGGATCGCCGGAGACGCCGCGTGGGCATGGAGTGATCTGCTTCACGCTCGCACCGACCTCGCCAAGCTCGCAATCCGCGATCGCGTGCGCCAAGGCTTTCTGCTGGCCGCGGCCGCCGTCGCCACGCTGACCGCGCTCGCGACCGCCATCGTGCTCGCCGCCATCGGACTGGCGCGCTGGGCCGAGTCTGCGTCCGCATGGCCGGCCGGTGCGGGGACCGCGCTCGTTGGATTGGGCATCCTCGCGATCGCCGGGCTGTCCGTCTGGATCGTCTTCGGCATCGCCGATCGTCGTTCGTTCGCGAAGACTCGCGCCGAGTACGCCAAGCGCGACCTCGAACGCGCGAGCAAATCGGAGAGCGACGAGACGACGCACTCGACCGAGTCGTCGTCCTAGACCCGAAGCACTCTACGGGGAACGCATCATGTTCCGCCACCGACAACGAGAAGCCGAATTCCTCCGCGCTCGAATCGCGGAAGATCGTCGCCAGATTCACGACGCCGGATCGCGCCTGCGTGATTCCGCCGAATCGCTGCTACCGAAGCTCGATCCCGACGCAGCCGGAGCTTGGGTCAGCGATCACCCGAAGCGCTCGGTCGCAGCCGGTGCCGCGCTCGGTTTCCTGTCGGGTCGCATCGCTCGACCGAAGAATCCGGCCCGTCGCGCAGCGCGGCGCGCTCGTCTCGCCGCATATCGAAAGCGCCTCGCGTCGACGCTTTCCTCCGCGGCACTCTCGCTGGGGATTCGCTACGGGAGCGAGCTCGTCCACGCCCTGAAGAATCGCCACGATGCGCGCAAGGCTCAGGGCAAGACGAACGAGCGCGTGGGCGACACCTCGCACGCTCCCCCACCCACGACGACCCCCGCGTAGTACAGCCGCAGGCCGCCCATCGAGGGGACATTCGGAATTGCGACCTGCATCGTCGATCCGACGCCCGACGCATCCAGCATCACGCGGAACCTCGAAGGCGGTAGCGTCCGCCATCGCTGTAGCGTCGCGTCGTTGTCCAGCCCGATCGGCCGCGGGCAACCGTTTCGAACCACGCCACCGCTCGCGCTACCATCGCCTCGGCTAATCGCGACGTAGGCGCGGCCTCCCGCGAGCGAAACCGGGTACATCGTCGTGAAGCTCAAGTTGCCGCCGAATGCCGGACTGCCGTCCACGCTCCAGAGAAACGCGAACTCGTCGGCCCCCATGTCCACGACGTTCGTTCCGTTCGAATCGCCGTCGACGTCTCGAGCATCGCCTTCGTCATCAGAAGGCGATGCGACGAACGTCGGCGTCCCGGCGTCGACGCACGGCGAATCGAAGCGCAACCGATAGTCACGCTTGGCCGCGTCCACGAAGAGCGGATCGGCGTCGATGTTGCCGCCACCGTTCTGCGTTCCCATCGGCAGCCCGCCGACGAAGTCGCAGAACGTCGCGGTCGCGCTCCCTCCCGACGCGTTGATCAACCCGTTCGGCACGCTCGACGCGACGATCGAATTCGAGAGCGCGAGCGACGTGGACTGGTTGTAGATCGCCCCGCCTTGCGTCGCGACGTTGTTCGCCAGGGTCCCGTGAACGATCTCGACCGCAGCGCCCGCCCAGACGAACATCGCGCCTCCCAAACCCGCCGAGTCGGTGAACGCCCGATTCACGACGAACTTGCAGTTGACGAACATCGCGGTCGTGCCCGTGTCCTCGACGTTGACGGCGCCCCCCTGCTGCGCGCTGTTGCTCTCGAAGCGGCATGCCTCGATCACCGGACTGCTCATCCGCCCGATGTTGAGCGCGCCGCCCTCGAAGGCGCTGTTGTCGGTGAACACGCATCGCGTCACGCGTGCGGAGCTCCCGTGCAGATTCATCGCGCCCGACTCGGTCATCGTGACATGCCCGCTGAAATCGCAATCGACGACCGAGGGACTGCTCTCGATCAGGAACAACGCCGCCGCCCCCTGCGCTCGATTGGCGCGGAACGAGCACGAGCTCACCGTCCCCCCGCTCCCGTTGAAGAACGCGACGGCGCCCCCGCCGGTCGAGGAGACGTTGTTCGTGAACACGCAGTTCGTGATCTCGGGGTTGCCACCGGTCACCTGGATCGCGGCACCACTGGACGTAGCCACGTTCGCATTGAACACGCAGTTGTCGACGACCATGTTCACGCCCTGGCACAACAGCGCGACATCGCCCCTCGTGAACGTCAGATCCCGAACGGTCGCGGCGGCGAGAACCCCGATGCGTCCCCCGCCAACGAGGTCGACGACGGTATCTGTTGGGCGCCCCGAAGCGCTTCGCAAGGTGACGGCCACCGAGAGGTTGAACTGTTCGGCGTAGGTACCCGGGTCGACGACGATTTCGTCCCCGGCGGACGCCGCCTGAAGCGCGGCGGCGATCGTCGCGTGGTCGGCCGGAACGCGCAAGACGGCGCCGTGTCCGTCGGTCGCGAAGCATCCGAGAAGCGAGATCGTGAAGATCGTGAAGGCGAGGAGCGAGAAGCGGAATCGCATCGAAGGGCTCTCCAATCGGCACATGCAGGATCGACGCGCGGAGGTGTTCAACACGCGCGTCTCGGTGTCGTCGAATCGAACGACGGTCTCCGAACCGTCGTCGGGGGCGGGCGGCAGCCGTTCCGAACGTAACTCAGTCGAGCCTCTACCGCCACATTCGGCTCGCGCGCGGCGAAGCCGGCGCCGCGCACGAGCCCTCGCGAGCGACTCGAGACGGACCGAGTTGAAGCCGCGGGGCGATTCGTGGCACACTGACGTCGGGCAACCCGAGGCTCACCGACAACCCGCGAGCGTCTCGCGAGGTCGACGTCGTCGAATCGAGCCCGGCAAGCGGAATCGGGGAGGGAACCATGCGCACGTACGAGAACCCGGCGTCGGAATCGCGCCCGTCCGGACCGGCATGCCGCGCGACGAAGCGCGCGAGAAGATGCCGAAGGAGCGGACCGAGATCACCAAGGAACTCCGCGGCACGGCCGACACCTGGCACGAGACGAAGTTCCAGATCTACTACGACGAAGCGGGTCACGTGCGCGACATCGAGATTTCGCGCAGCGGCGAGTTCGACGTCGTCCTGAAGGGCATTCAGGTCTTCGAGGAGCCTTCGGGCGACGTCCTGCGCAAGATGTCGAAGATCTCGCGCGTCGAGCCGACCCGGAGTTCGATGAAGCTCTTTTCGTATCCCTCGCTCCAACTCATCCTCTGGCGGGATCACGAAGACGACGAGCTTCCGTTCGATACCGTGAAGCTCACGCCTTCGAATTGAGTCGAGCGGCGGTGCCGCGGGTCGTCCGTCACTTGGTCCGCGCCCGATTCTTGCGCCGAGCGTCGGCTCGGACGCGATCGACGAATCCCGCCTCGAGAAGCTCGTCCGCGATCGCGTCGGCGACACGCTCGTGGGCGCCCGCATTGAGATGGTTGTCGGCGCGAAAGAACCGCTGCGTGGCAAGGCCCTCCTCCGACGCGCATCGCACGAGGACTTCCTCCGTGTCGATCCACGGAACTCCCGACTCGGCGAAGAACTCGCGCAAGAACGTCTCGCGCCACCCCGGCCGCCCGATCACGTCGGGCGTCACGAACAGGACGAACACGAGGCGCTGTCCCGACTCGTCCGCCTGTCGGATGATCGACTCGAGGATCGCGTGGTTGACCGCGATCTTCTCGGCCTTGCGGTGCTCGGACTCGACCCAGTTCCCGGACGCGGCATTCACGTGCACGAGTTGCACGACGAACGACAAGAAATAGCTCACGATCCCGGGCCGATGCGCGCGGCGCCAGGCGTCGAGCTCCACGGGAACCGGGAGATCCTGAACCGTGATCGCCCCCGACGCGTCGAGCGCGAAACTCGGCTTGCGATACCCTCGGACCCCCAGCACCGTGCGATCCAAGTCTCGAGACATGACGCCAACGATCGTGATCGGACGCTCGAAGCGATCGAGATTCTCTTCGAACCGCATCCAGATCTGTCCGACTCCGTAGCCGCCTCCGCCGAGGTTGTACACGGGAAGTTCGTACAACCGCTTCTCGAGTACCTGCGGGAGTTTCTTGTCGACCTCCGTCATCCCCTCGACGAACGAATCCCCGTAGAACAAGACCGCGGGACCGTCGAAGTCGACCGGGACGCTCCCCTCGGCGATCGCGCCGAGTGGGTTTTGCGGCGTCTTGGGGCGCCTCCATCCGAGTCGCGCGTCGAGATTCGCCTCGAAGCCTTCGGGCGTCCCCTCGGACCAGGTGAACCAGAGTCGCCAATACTCCTCGCTCGAGAGCGAATCGGCGTAGGCGTCGGGCTTGCGGAGCTTCTCGTGCCCGTTCGCGATGGCGATCCGGAACGCGGCCTCGGCGCAGAGCGGGAACAAGACCGCGACGACGATGACCAATGCGTGCACGCGCGCGAGCGTTCGCGACCGCGGTGCCACGGCGCTGACGATTGCCCAGGCCGCGAGCACGCCGGCGATACCCAGAAACACCTCGCGCAGTCCGGGTTCGTCCAAGTGCGTCGCACCGATGAGCCGATCGACGCCCCACGGACTCCAGAGCACCGCCAGCGCCAAGAAGAGAAACGCCGCGACGAACGACCCGCGCCGTCGATCGCCAGCCCTGTTCACTCCTTCGTCACGCGACATCACAGCCCTCCCGTCGCCAACGCATCCCATCCACGCGCCGAGATTACCAAACGGCGAGTGCGCGCCTCGGGAA
>JAUIME010000951.1 GCA_030433195.1 bacterium | reverse complement strand
ATGCGACCCACTGGAACGTCGACGCGGCCTTCGGCACGAGCGACGACACCGAAACGACGACCTTGATGCCGCGCGGGCCGAGACGCTTCCCGATATCGAGCACGCGCTTGGCGATCTCGGCGATGCCGAGCACGTCTTCGTCGGTCTCGGTCGGCAGCCCGATCATGAAGTAGAGCTTCAGGCGCGTCCAACCGTTGCTGAACGCAATCTCGGCCGCGGTGTCGATGTTCTCGTCGCTGATGCCCTTGTTGATGGCATCGCGCATACGCTGCGTTCCCGCTTCGGGAGCGATCGTGAAACCCGTCTTACGCACCTTCGCGATCTCGCGCGCGAGCTCTTCGGTGATGCCGTAGACGCGCAGCGACGACACCGACATCGCGGTGCGACGCGCTTGCAGCTCGGCCATTACCGCCTTCGCGAGCGGTGTCACGCACGAGTAGTCGGCCGTCGAAAGCGCGGTGAGCGACGCCTCGTCGAAGCCCGTCTTGTCGACGCCCTCGACGATCGTGTCGACGATCGACTGCGGCGTGCGCTCACGCACCGGTCGATAGATGATCCCCGCCTGACAGAAACGGCATCCCTCGGTGCATCCGCGTGCGAGCTCGACCGCGACGCGATCGTGCACGATGTCCGACTGCGGTACGAGGATGTCGGCCGGGAACGGGAACTTGTTGACGTCGTCGAGCAGCGCCTTCTTGACCGGCCACGGCGCATCGCCGGTCGGCTCGACGTGGATGTAGCCCGTACGCTCGTCGATGCGCGTGTCGTACAGCGCGGGGACGTAGATTCCGTCCATCGACTTGGCGATCGTCGCGAGCCGCTCGGCGCGCGAAACGTTTTGCTCGCGAAGCTGCAGATCGAACTCGAGGAACTGACGCGCGGCCTCTTCGCCGTCCCCGATCAAGTAGGCGTCGAAGAAGTCGGTCGTCGGTTCGGGGTTGAACACGACGGGCCCACCTGCGATCACGAGCGGATCGTGCTCGCGCCGGTCTTCGCGCCGAATCGGGATCCCCGCGAGGTCGAGCATCGTGAGCACGTTCGTGTGACACAGTTCGGACTGCAGCGAGAACCCGACGACGTGAAACTCCGAGAGCGGCGTGCGCGTCTCGACCGAAAACAGCGGCACGCCTTCGTCGCGCATGCGCTGCTCCATGTCGGGGAACGGGCAGTACGCACGCTCGGCGTAGATCGAATCCACCTGATTCAGATGCGCGTACAGGATCCGCAGCCCGAGGTGCGACATCCCGATCTCGTACGAATCGGGGAACGCGAAGCACATGCGGATCGCGACCGACGCCGGATCCTTCGTGACGCGGTGCAGTTCCCCGCCGATGTAGCGGCCGGGTTTCTTCACTCCGTCGAGCAGTCGGCCGAGTACACGGTCGTTCACGCGCGAGGTCGTGTGCCTCGCCGCGTCTTCGACGCAGCGCGGTGCACCGTTCGTCTTCACGTCGGTTCGGGACGGTTCGGAAGCAAGCGTCATGGTTCTGTCGGATTCGTCCAAGATCTGCGGGCGAGTGGAGTCGAGCACAGGGCGCCGAGAGACCGCTCTCGCGCCTGCCGGGAGAGGTGCGGCGCGCGCATCGCGAAGCGCCGCAACGCATGATCCCCGAGCCATTTCGAAACCTGCGAGTATACTAAAGCCCTCCACGCCGAGTCACGATCCG
>JAUIME010000172.1 GCA_030433195.1 bacterium | reverse complement strand
GCCACCTTCGGAAGCATCCCCGCCGCGAGCGACCCCGCTTCGCGCATCGCATCGAGCCCCGCGAGGTCGACGAACGAGACGAGCGACGACGGATCGTCGGGTTGCTCCAAAATCCCGGGAGCTCCCGTGAGCAGCACGAGCTTCTCGGCCTTCATCTCGATGGCGATCGCGGCCGCGACCGTATCGGCGTTGATGTTGAGGATCGTGCCCTGGCTGTCGGCCGAAATCGGACTCACGACCGGCAACAGTCCCGCTTCGATGAGCTTCACGAGCACGTCAATGCGGACCGCGACGACATCGCCTACGTAGCCGTAGTCGACGGGCTCGGCACCTCCCGCGACGGGAGGCCGACGTCGGGCATCGATGAGCCCCGCGTCGACGCCCGACAAGCCGATCGCTCGCACGCCGAGATCGCGGCACGCCGCGAGCAGCCGCGTGTTGATGCTGCCGTTCAGCACCATCGTCGCGACGTCGAGCGTCTTCTCGTCCGTCACGCGCCGCCCTTCGACGAACTTCGTCTCGATGCCGAGCGACGTCGCGAGCTCGGTCGACTGCGGTCCGCCGCCGTGCACGAGCACGGTGCGGATCCCGACCTGGTGCAAGATCCCGACCTGCTCGATGAGGCTGCGCGTCGCCGCCCGATCGGCGAGCACCGCGCCGCCCGTCTTGATGACGAACGTCTTGCCCTCGTACATGCGAAGGTACGGGATCGCGTGCTTGAGCGCCTGGACCACCACGCCTCGATCCATGGTCTCGTTCATCGCTTCCTTTTTCCTTTCTCCGACGGGCGCCGCACGTGGCGCACCCGCGACTCTCTACTCGCCTCGCAAGAGACGGTGCAACACCGCCATCTGCGCGAACATCCGGTTGCGAGCTTGTCTCACGACGACGCTCCGTTCGCCGTCGAGCACTTCGTCCTCGACGACGACTCCGCGACGCACGGGCAAGCAGTGCATGAATCGGCAGCTCGCGTCGGCGCCGTCGAACCAATCGCGCCCGACGCGCCACGTGGTCCCGAAGTCAGCGCGCATCGCACGCTCCGCTTCGGGATCGCCGTAGCAGCGGGGTGAACCCCACGACTTCGCGTACACCACGTGCGCGCCCTCCAGCGCTTCGCGGCGATCGTCGGTTTCGCGTACCGATCCTCCCGATGCCTTCGCGGCTTCGTGCGCGGCGTTCATGATCGGATCGGGCAATGCGTAGCCGTCGGGGCGCAGCACCGTCACCTGCATGCCGCGCATCGCGGCCATCTGCACGGCCGACGCCGGCACCGCGAGCGGCAACGGCTTGGGGTGATTCGCGAACGACAGCACGAACTTGCCGCCTTGCGGCACGTCGAGGTCGTCGAGTGTCTTCCAGTCGGCGAGCGCCTGGCACGGATGCGCGATCGCCGACTCCATGTTGACGAGCGGTACCGGGCACGTGTCGCGCACGGCGCTGAAGAACGGCTCCGCGAGGTCGTGCTCGAGGTTCTTCCCTTCCGCGAACACGCGCACGCCGAGCACGTCGGAATACGACGCCAGCACCGGAATCGCCTCGCGAATGTGCTCGGCCGCGTCGCCGTCCATGACGACGTTCGGTCGCAGCTCGAGCTTCCAACTCCCTTGCCCCGGCGAGATGACGAACGCCGAGCCACCGAGCCGCGCCATGCCCGCCTGGAACGACGCGAGCGTACGCAACGACGGATTCAGGAACAACAGCCCGAGGACCTTGCCCTCGAGCGCGCGGGGCTGCGGTACGGCCTCGAGCCGCGACGCGAGGCGTAGCAATTCGACGATCGTCTCGCGCCCGCACTCGGCGAGGTCGATGAAGCGTTGCATCGATCGGCTCCCTGTCGGTGTCGGGCTCGAAGCGTCAGCGGTCGTCGGACTCATCCGACCCCCGGAATCACGAGCCCCGTCGCGTCTTCGAGTCCGAACAAGCGGTTCATCCATTGGATCGCGCCGCCGGCGGCTCCCTTCACCATGTTGTCGATGACCGAGAGCACGACGAGCGCTCGACCCGAGACCGCAACGAACATGTGGCAGTGGTTCGTTCCCACGACGTCTTTCAGTCGCGGCGGGTTCGCCAGGACGGTGACGAACGGTGCGTCGGAGTAGAACTCCGAGAGCGCGGCCGCCGCGGCTTCCGACGTCGTCGGCGCCGCGAGGTCCGCGTGAAGGGTCGTGTGGATCCCACGCACGTAGGGTCCCGAGTGCGGCACGAAGCGCACGTCGACCTCGGTCCCCGTCGCTTCGTACGTGAGTCGGCCCATCTCGGGCTCGTGTCGGTGGCGAAGCGGGTTGTACGCCCATACGTTCGCGTCGCGTACGGGGTGGTGCGTTCCGGGCTTCGGGCTCTTGCCCGAGCCGCTGCTTCCCGTGATCGAGCTGACGCGTACGGTCGGCTCGATCAAGCCGAGCTTCGTGAGCGCGATCGTCGGCAGCAACACGGACGTCGTGAAGCATCCCGGATGCGCGACGTGTCGACGCAAGCGTTGCGGACCGTGCTCGGGCAACGAACAGTGGAACTGCCCGACGCGATCGGGCGCGCCGTGCGGACCGTACAGTTTCTCGTACACCGCGACGTCGCGATACCGGAAGTCGGCCGACAAGTCGACGAGCCGCGCTTCGGCACCGGCAGCCTCGACCAGGTCGAGCATCGAGTCGATCTGGCTCGCCGACTCGCCGTGCGGCGCCGCCGAGAAGACCGCCACGGGCCCGCCTTCGACGAAGCTCGCCCCGAGATCCTCGCGGGCCGAGAACGAGAGTCCGCTGTAGACGCCACCGAGATGCCGGAACGCCGCCTCGACGGGCTCTCCCGCGTGACTTCCGGAGTAGACCGCGTCGACTTCGAACACCGGGTGGTAGGCGAGTAATCGCAAGAGCTCTCCGGCGACGTATCCGCTGCCGCCGCAGATCACGGCTGGTATGCGATCCGTCATGACCGCGCCTCGGCGTCGGCCACGACACCACGCGACGCGTCGATCCTGGAACGCACGTGTCGCGAGAGCGCGTCGATCTCGGTGCGGGCGTTGAAGCCTTCGACGCCGAGGCGATCGCGCACGATCGACGAGCCCGCGCGATTGTCGGTCGCCGGCCCCGTGACGACGGCCGGCTCGATGCCGTACTCGTCGCGCAACAGCTTGACGCCGCCCCACGCCGCGGTCGGGTCGTTGGCCGCGAGCACGACGGCCGTGAACGACTCGCGAATCGCGTCGTCCGCGAGGATCGACTTCACGCCGTAGTTCCCGAGAAGCCCGTCGCCGAGCTCGACAAAGACCACGTCGGGCGTGTCGGCGCAGAGGCGCGTGAGAAGCGTACGCGTGATCGCGGGGGCGGTTGCCTCGCTCGTCGTGACGACGCCGAGATCCGTGAAGATCCCGGTGCGCACCGCGCCGGCGTCCTCCATCGCGAGCACGTCGCGTCGCAACGAAACGCCCGTCGCCTTGAAGGCGTTGACGCGCATGCCGGCGTGCGTGAACGACCGCACGAGCGCGCACGCCGCGGCCGTCTTGCCCGCGCTCATGCACGTTCCCACGAGTGCGACGACGGGAACCCCCTTCGTGCGCAGCTCCGCGTCGCGGTTCAGCTCTTCGTCTCCGACTCGCGCCGGCACTCCGATCCGCTCGCCGAGTACCGGGAAGTGCAACACCGAACCGATGACCTCGCATTCGAACGGCGGACCGAGATCCGGATTGAACCCCTCGCAGACTCCGATGACGCCTCCCATGTTGAGCAGTTGGATGCGATCGCCCGGTGCGAGCGTCTCGGGCAAGCGCCCGGCGTATCCGAACAGAGCTTCGCGATGTCCGAGCGCACCGACGAGGACGTCTCCACGCTTCACGCGCGCGAGTCGGCCCGACGGCAGCTCCACTTGATCGTAGTTGCGCTTGTCACTCAAGACGCGGACCGCGACGACGACGCCTTCTTCGCACGGGATGTCGGCGGCCACGCGCACTTCACGCTTGAGGCCGCAGCTCCGCGTGACCGAGGCGATCTTGTCCACGACGATCGACTTCATGATGTCCTCCCGGCCGTCGCGCGCGCGCTCAGCATGGCGGGCAGCGCCGCCATCTTCGCGAGCCCGCGCGAATCCGATGCGCTCCATTCGCCGGCGGCTTCACCGTACACGCCCCGCGTCGCGCTCAACAGCGAGAACGGCGATTCGACTCCCTCGACAAAGATCGATCCGGGACGCAGCAGCACGTGCACGCGACCCGTCACGCGCTCCTGTGACGACTCGAGCAGCGCCTCCATGTCGCGACACACGGGGTCGAGGTGCTGACCTTCGTGCACGAGATCACCGTACTGCGCGCCGATCGCGTCCTTGACGCGCGCCTGACGTCCCGTGAGTACGAGTTTCTCGAGCTCTCGGTGCGCGACGATCAGAGTTTCTGCGGCCGGTGCCTCGAACGCGACGCGCCCCTTCGTGCCGAGAATCGTGTCCCCGAGGTGGATTCCGCGACCGATCCCGAACGGCGCCGCGAGACGCTCGATCGCCTGGATCAGCGTCACCGGCTCCATCGCCTCGCCGTCGAGCGACGTCGGAACGCCCGCCTCGAACTCGAGCGTGTGTCGCTCGGGCGCACGCGGATCGTCGAACGCACCGCGCGTGAGAACCCACGCTTCCTCGGGCAAGCTCGCCTCGGAGCCCAGCGTCTCGCGACCGCCGATGGTGATGCCCCAGAGGCCGCGATTGATCGAGTACGCGGCGCCGTGCGTCGGAACCTGCAACCCGCGCGACTCGAGGTACGCGACCTGCTCGGCGCGCGGGCGCGGCTCATCGCGCACGGGAGCGATCACGTCGAGATCGGGAGCCAGAGTACGCAGCGCGACTTCGAATCGAACCTGGTCGTTGCCGGCCGCGGTACAGCCGTGCGCGACGGCCGACGCACCCACTTCGCCGGCAACGCGCGCGAGCTCGCGCGCTTGCAAACCGCGTTCGGCGCCGACGCACAACGGATAGGTGCCGCCACGCCGTACGTTGCCGTACAACAAGTAGCGCAACACTTCGTCGAAGAAGGGGCGGACCGCATCGACGCGAACATGCCGCGTCGCGCCGAGCCCGAGCGCGCGCGCTTCGAGCGCCGCGGCTTCGTCGTCCGCGAGTCCGAGCGTGTCGACGAAGACGGTGACGATCTCGCGTCCCGTGGTCTCACCGAGCCACGGAACACAGAACGACGTGTCGAGCCCGCCCGAGAACCCCAGGGCGACAGGCGCTTCACGCGACATGATTCCCTCCCTGCGACAGCGACTCGAGGAGCGGGATCAGGCGCTTCTGATCCGCCCCCGAAGCGGTCGCGACAAAGATCGTATCATCGCCGGCCACCGTGCCGACGACCTCGTCGAACCCCGCGCGATCGATGTCGACGGCGACGATTTGCGCCGCACCGATCGACGTTTCGAGCACGAGAAGGTTCGGTCCCGCCTTGCGCATCGAACGAATCTTCGAGCCGCTCGCGGCAATCGACCGTCCCTCGGTCGCGACCGTCTCGACGAGCCGATACGCCCCGCCCGCCTTGGCCGCTCCCACGCTCCGCAGGTCACGACTCAGGCTCGACTGGGTCACGTCGAAGCCCGCCTTCTCGAGTCGCGCGCGAAGCGCGGACTGGTTCGTAAACACCTCTTTGGCAAGCAGTTCGCGAATGAACGACCGTCGCCGTGACTGTTGTTCCCGCCGGCTCGACATCGGCACCTCCTGAATATGCGCATTATCGTACTTTTTGCGCATATTCATGCAATCGAAATCGCGGCGCCCCGGCCGTCCCGACCCACCGGCAGACTCGACGACGCGATCCAATCGAGAGAAATCCGCGACCGGGAGTAACGAACTGCTTCGCTCCCTCGACGATACGCCCGGACTCAACGAGTCCAGTTGAGCGATCGTGAAGTCGTTCCGTCCAACGGTTGGACCGGCTTCGCGCGGGCCCGCAACGAGGCGCTCTTCTCCGGCGCCGCTCCGATGAGCGGCGCGTTCCGAAATCTCAGGTCGGTACGCAAAAGGAGAAGATCCATGATCTCGACGTACGCCCGCATTCTCGCTGTTCTGTCGGCACTCACCCTCGCCGTCGCCGCACAAGCGACGCACCTCGAACGGGCCACGCCGAACGAGGGTTCGTTCGGCGCTCCGATTCTCAATGTCCCGACGTCGGTCGATGCGGGCGAAGACATCTGCGGCACCTACTTCGGCGATCCGCCCCTCACCATCATCGCGAGGTACACCGACTCGCTCGAAGAGATCGACATCGACGACGACCCGCCCTCGTTCTGCCTGCCGACGTCGCCGGACGACGACGGCCGCTCGGTCGTGATTCGCGTCACGGACGGCAACGGCCACTACATCGAGAGGACGGTCCTCATCAACTGATCGGTAAGACGCACGCTTCTCGGGCTCGGAAGGACGAAGTCTCGGCTCCGCCTTCCGAGCCCTTCTTTGCGACATGACGAGGGCACGCCGCAGCCCGTTGGCGAAGCGACCGCGCGGACGTCGCCAAGCCCGCGTGACCATTGACACTAGGTGCCGCCACTTCCTAACCTCCCACGCTGTGCAGGCCGACGTCGGCGCCGAGTCCGGCCTGCGGAGCGACGCGCGATGATCCGACCGCACCGCTCCCCCTCACGACTTCCGAAACGTCGTTCCACCGCACGCGCATGCACCGACCACTGCATGCACACGTCGTCCGCATGCTTACAGGGAGGCAGCCGATGGGGCAGCCAGAGCGCGAAGTGCTCCGTTTCTCCGAGCTCGATCCGGAGCTCCTGCTCAAGAACGGCAACTATCTCTACAAGGTCCCCTTCCGCGGCCAGACCGCGGTTCTGAAGGTGTACTACGGAAGCCGCTCGACGTGGCAGTACGTCACGAAGACGCTCGGCAACGTGCTGGTCTGCAACCAGACGTCGTTCATGCCCCGCGCCCGAAATCGCGTCGAGCACGAGGTCATGGATTTGTGGCGCAGCCGCGGGTTTCTCGTGTTCGACACCTACGACGACGTCGTGATCGAAGACCTTCCCGAGGGCGGTTATCGCTTGTTCGAGTACGCGCCCGGTCTGAAGTTCGTCGACTACTTTGCGGACGCCACGGTCTCGCTCGACGACAAGATCGCGACGTGGCGGCGATTCCTTCCCATCTGGGCGCGCCGCCATCAGATCGCGATCGAAGAACGCGACCCGCGCTTCGTGCACGAGAACGGCGACCTCAAGCACGTCATGTTCTGGAAGGACGACCTGTTGTTCTTCGACTTCGAGATGGTCTTCCGCTCGCGTTCGCGCGTGCGCGAGTTCGTCGCGCGCGAGATCCTCGCGTACTTGAAGTCGCTCGGCAAGACGGTCGGCGACGAAGCGTGGGACGTGCTCGTCGCGGAAACGGTCGAACTCTATCCCGACAAGGCGCTGCTCGAGTACACGCACGACTTCGCGTTCAAGAACCCGAACCCGTTCTTGCGCGCGGGCCGATGGATCGACCGCACGTTCAAGAGCCGCGCGAAGAAACCGTTCTCCAAGTACAACGTCGCACGAAAGCTCGACAAGTACCTGCACGTCGCATGACGGTACTCGGTCCCGACCCCGCGATCGAGGTCCGCGAGATCACGCGCAGCGAGCGCGGCGACGGTCGCCAAAGGATCGCGAAGGTCCGGGCGGGAGAGCACACGTACCTTCTCAAGCAGTACGGTCTCAAGCGGAGTCGATTGCGCGCGTTCCTACGCGCCGTCGGCCACGCGACGTTCGCCGGCAAGTCGTCGATCCGAGCCGCGGCGCGGCAGACGACTGAACGCGAAACGCTCACCCTGTGGTCCGAAGCCGGAATCGACGTTCCGCGCGTGCTCCAGAACGTCGAGTGGCCGAGCGACGTCGTCCCGCCGGTGATCGCGCTCGAGTGGGTGCCGGGGCGAGATCTCCGCGAGCTGCTCGCGGACCCGCGCGAGCCTCTCGCGGAGCGCCTCGCCCTCGTCGAAGGATTCGCGCGCGCGTGCTGCTTGCGACACGACCTTGCCGAAGACCGTCGAGAGCCTCGATTCGTCTTCGAGCATCCGACGCTGTGCCACGTCATCGTCGACGGTGATCGGCTCGTGCACATCGATCTCGAGATCGTGTTCACGCGACCGCACCGCATCGAGGGGCATGTCCACCGCGAGATCGTGAGCTTCTTGCGCTCGCTCGCCAAGCTACGTGACGTCGAAACCGACGCCTACATCGACCGCTTCGTCGAGAGCTATCCGAATCACGCCCGGCTTCATAGACTCGTTCGCGAAACGCGCCGTCGTATCGTGCCGCTCCTCGACGGATTCGGCCGACGGCGCACGGACGCCGCATCCGCGCAGAAGCCCTCCAAACGCTCGATCGTGCAAACGCTCGAAGCACGACTGCAGGGCATCGACTCGCGCGAGGGAGTGCCCGACCATGAGATCCGCGACTGAGGGGAGCGTCCAGCGAGCTCTCGCTCGCTTCGCACTCGTCTTCGTCTTCGCCTGTGCGCTCGCCGTCCCCGCGATGGCGAACGAACGCGACGAACCGCCCACGCCGCCCGCTTCACCGCCGACGGCCGAAGACACCACGGACACGGGCGAGGCGAACGACGAGTCGTCGGCGCCGACCCTCCCCGCTTCGAACGGCAAGTCCGAGGGATCGCACATCTCCATCGAGACCCACACGATGGATCTTCGCTTCGAAATCTCGGGAACGACGGCGTTCGAAGTCATCAAGTACGGGCATGCCAACGAACGCCGAAGCGGCTTCGAGGTCGAGCAGCTCACGCTACGCCTGACGGGCGCGATCGAAGACGTGTCGTTCCGCATCGAAGGGGACTTCTTGGGCACCGACTCGCGCAGCAACGTCTACGAAGCGACCGCTTCGGTTGCGGCGACGCCGTGGATGCGGGTCTCGGTCGGCCAGTTTCGCGTGGCGCTCGGTTCCGA
>JAUIME010000171.1 GCA_030433195.1 bacterium | reverse complement strand
CCGGTCGAGCGGCCGGTCGCGTCGCCGGCACGAATCCCGGTCGAGCCGGATTCGGCTTGGTGGGCGCGGTGCGATCGGTATCGAGCCGTGCGCTCACGCTCGGCGTGGTCACGCTTGCTTGGGTCTTCTTCCGCGCGAGCGACCTCGGCGCGGCGATCGAGTACCTGCGCGGCATCGCCGCGTGCGACGGCGGCATCCGCGTGTTCGACTACCTCGACGCGTCGGTCGCGGTCGCCGCGTGCTTGGCGCTCGACCTCGTGCAGCGTCTCGGTCGCGATTCGTGCGCGGTGTTGACGTGGCCGGCGCCACTTCGGGGCGCGTTCTACGCGGCGGCCGTGCTCGCCATCGTGTTGTTACGGAGTCGTCATGACGTTCCGTTCCTCTACTTCCAGTTCTGAAACCGGACTCGGCACCGAGACGCTTCGGCTGCGCGGCTGGCGACCCGTCGGCCTCGCGTGGGCGATCGCGTGGCTCGCGGCGTTCGAGCTGCTCGTTCGGGTGCTGCCGGTCGCCTCGTACGTTCCGGCGTCGGAAGCGGGGATCGTCGACGTTCTCGATACGGCCGTGATCGCGCCGGCTCCCGATCCGGCGATCGTCTTGCTCGGGAACAGCCGCCTGCGCGATGCGGTCGCGCCGCGGCAGCTCGAAGAGCGGCTCGGCCTCGCACGCGGCACGGTGCTCAATCTCGGCATCACGGCGGGGCAGCCGTGGGACTACGCTTGGCTCTACGAGCGCCACCGCGAGAAGCTGTCGCGCGCGCGTGTGCTCGTCGTCGCGCTCGACGACTTTCGGTTCTCGACGCGGACGCCGCCGGGCGAGCGCTTCCGCCGGTTCGCTTCGTTTCGCGATCGCATCGGCACCTACGACGGCAAGACGCCGTCGCTCGTGGTCGGGTGGTTCTGGAAGACGTTCGACCTGCGCGACGCGATCGTGCGCACCGCGAAAGCGCTCCTGACGGGGAATCGCCGCGGCGTGCCGGTCGCCGACGACGGGCGCATCGTCTGGCGCGACGAGGAGCGCGACCGCGGCCCCGCGACGATCGACGACGAAGCCGAGGTGCGCAGTCGATATCGGAAGTTCGAGCGCAGCGCGGCGCGCGTCGAGACGGTCGCGCGATTGCTTCGGCTCGCACGAGAAGACGGCGTCGCCGTGCGACTCGTCGTCTTGCCGTCGCGCGACTCGATCATCGACGAGGTCGACCGCTCGGTCCCCGACGCACCCCGTTACCTGACGGAAGTGCTCGAACGCCTCGAGCGCGACTTCCCGGGGACGCGGTCGATCGAGTGGCGTCGCGCGAGCGAGCTCGGTATCGAAGACGATCGCTTCTACGACTACGGACACCTCACGCCGCCGGGCGCGCGCGTGCTCACGGATCGACTCGCCGAGTGGCTGCGGACCGAAGCGCTCCCCCCGAACGAAAACGGCCCCTCGATGCGCGAGGCACCGAGAGGCCGTTGATGTTCATTCGGACGGTCGAGCGATCGTCGAAGCGAATCTACTCGAGGTCGAGCGGGAAGCGCGTCAGACGTCCGCCGAGAAGCGGGAACTCCTCGAACAGCGCCGGACCCTTCCAGACGTTGTTGCCCGAGACCCACTGGTTCTCGCCCTGGATCTGCGCGAACACGGCGAGGATGCCGGGCGTGTCGTAATCGAAGCGGTCTTCGTCGATCCACATGTGCATCCAGCCCGCGTCTTCGCGCTCGGGGAAGCCGTTGTCGTCCGGCTCGCCGAGAAGGTCGTTGACCGCGAGGAAGTTGAACGGGCCGTCCGGATCGGCGAGATCGCCGAACGCGTGGCAGACGAGGTCGAAGCTACCCGAAGCGCGGAGGTCTTCATTGTTGTTGAAGATGCGCACGGGAACCGTCGACTCTTCGAGTCGCTCGGTCGCCATCACGGCGAGGAAGCTCGAGACCGTGCCGTCCTGTTCGAGGATTCGCGGGACGGTCAGCGTCATCGGGAAGCGATCGTACTCGTCACCGTCGAAGTTGGCCGCGTCGTTGTGGTTGATCCCGAGGGGACCCTGGCGTTCGACGAGGCGGTGCCCGCACGAGTCGGTCGGGCGGCCGAACGGGATGAGGTCGGCGCGCGAACGGAAGGTGTAGGCATCGTAGCCCCAGACGACGTCGTCGTTCGGGAGGTAGACCTGGGCGCTTCCGACGAGCCAGTCGTAGTCGATCGCTTCTCGTTCACCCTCGAAGTCGAGGGCACCGATGGCGAAGACCATCAGCCAGCCTTCTTCACCGTCCTGGAGGCCGATGTCCTCGGCGAATACGCTGTAGGTGTCGGCCGGCGTCAGCGTGATCTGCCGGTCCGCGACCTGGCAGAAGTCGCCGTAGACGAAGCGGAACTCGAGGCGAACGGTGCCTTCGAAGATGTCCGGCACGCCGCCGCCGCAGTAGACGTAGCTGCGGTTCGTGTTCGTGATCGTGATGAGCGTGCGTCCGTCGTTCGTGTTGACGTACGGGAACATGAGCAAGCTACCCGGGCGGCCGAACGAGTTCAGCGTGAGGTCTTCGAGCGGCAGGTCGATGAGCGCCAAGCCTCCGAGCCCTTCACCCGTGAACATCTCGGTCATCTGGTCGCCGTCGAAGTTCGAGCGGCTGATGCGGTTGCTGCCTTCGACCCAGTACACTTCGCCGCGATAGACGGCCGGCGCGACGGCGCTCGGGCTGTCGAGCGCGTCGTGCAGCACGCGCGCATCCGAGCCGTCGAGCGAGATGCGGTTGAGCGTGCCGAGCGTGCGGTCCGTCCAGTACAGGAAGCCCGACAGGTGGTCGACCGCGACGTCCGAGGGCTCGTCGATGCCGAGCTCGACCGACGAAGCGATGAACACGGCGGGCGGCGGGTTGCGCTTGAACTTCGCGCTCGCGATCCAATCGTTGGCCGAGTCGGCCCAGAAGATCGTGCGCGAGACGCTGTCGATCGCGAGCGACTCGGGCTGGCCGACGTCGAGGCCGGACGCTTCGACCTTGTTCGACACCTTCTTGTTGCGCGTGCCGTCGTGACGCGTGCGGAAGATCGAGTCGCCGTCGATGTAGTAGACGAAGCCCGACTTCGAGTCGACCGCAAGGCCGCGCGGGTCGGTCAGTCCGTCGAGGACAGTCGACAGGTGGTTCGGGTTGCGCATCTTGCCCATCTGGATGCGATGCGTCCCGTCACCGTTCGCTTCGATCCAGAAGACGCGACCGGTGTTCTGGTCGAGCGCGAGATCGAGCGGATTGTTCTTCGCGGCACCGGCCAGGTAGTCCGACTCGCTCGAGCCGTCGACGGCGCAACGGATGATCGTGTCGTCGGTCGTCGCCGGCATGTCCTGCGTGACGAGGAACGACTGAGCGTGGACGACCGTCGCGAGCGCGAGCGTCGCCACCGCGGCAAAGGCCGCGTAGCGCAAGGTACGGATCTCCATAGGTACAGCCCCTTCTTGGATCTGCGGGAAAAAAGGTCCGGGTCTCCTTGATAAGTTCGAGGTACAGAACCCGCATCATCGATGGGCGGCGAGGCCCTGTCAACTCGAATCTGCGGCGGCCTCGGGGCCGGAGCGGGCCGACCGGGGGCCGGAGCGGGCCCTGCGGGCGCCCTCCGGCCGTGCCGGCGCGCCGGGGCGGGTTTTCCTCGTCGACCTAGGTCGTTTCTCTAGGACGGGTTGTGTCGGAGGTGGCGGGCGATGCGCATGGCCATCTCGAGCGCCTGCTCGTAATTGAGGCGTGGATCGACCCGTGTGTTGTAGGCGCGATCGAGTCCGCCCTCGTCGAGGCCGCGAGCGCCGCCGACGCATTCGGTCACGTTCTCGCCCGTGAGCTCGAAGTGCACGCCGCCCAGCCGGCTGCCGAGCGATCGATGGATCTCGAAGGCCTGTTCGAGCTCGGAGAGGATCGAGTCGAAGCGCCGCGTCTTGCGTCCGCTTTCCGTAGAAACCGTGTTGCCGTGCATCGGGTCGGCGCACCACAACACCGTCTTCCCCGTCGCGCGCACCGTCTCGATCATGCGCGGCAGATGTTCGGCGATACCGTCGGCGCCGAAGCGGTGGATGAGCGTGAGTCGTCCGGGTTCGTCGTGCGGATGCAAGACGTCGAGCAGCTCGGTCAGCCACTCTTCCGTCATCGCCGGACCGATCTTCACGGCGACGGGATTGCGGATGCCGCGGAAGTACTCGACGTGCGCGCCGTCGACCTGCGCGGTACGCATGCCGATCCACGGCAGGTGCGTCGACAGATTGAACCAGCCTTCGCGGCGCGGGACCTGTCGCGTCTGCGCTTGTTCGTAGAGCAGTGCGAGCCCTTCGTGACTCGTGTAGAACTTCGCGCGCTGCAGGTTGTGCACACGTGTCTCGAGCACGGCTTCCATGAACTGGATCGAGTCGAGGATCGAGTCGACGATCTCGTGATATTCGCGTGCGAGCTTCGCGTGCTCGAGGAACGAGACGTCCCAGTTCTCGGGGTGGTGGAGGTCGGCGAACCCGCCTTCGACGAGCGCACGGATGAAGTTGAGCGTGAGCGCCGCGCGTTCGTAGCCGCGCAGCAAGAGCTGCGGATCGGGCTTGCGGTCTTCGGGCGTGAACGCGTTGCGGTTGACGATATCGCCGCGGTAGCTCGGGAGCGTCTCGTCCCCGCGCGTCTCCATGTCGGCGGAGCGGGGCTTCGCGTACTGACCCGCGATGCGTCCGACGCGCACGACCTTCTTGCGCGTTCCGTGCACGAGCACGAGGCTCATCTGCAGGAGGATCTTGAGCTTCGACGTGATGATCGCGGCGTCGCAGTCTTCGAAGCTCTCGGCGCAGTCGCCGCCTTGGAGCAGGAACGACTTGCCGGTTGCCGCTTCGGCGAGCGCGGCGCGCAGCGACTCGATCTCCCACGAGTTCACGAGCGGCGGCAGGCTCGAGAGCTCGGTGACCGCGCGCTCCACGGCGGATGCGTCGGGGTAGACCGGTTGTTGCGTCGCGATCTTCCGCGTCCACGAAGTCGGCGTCCAGTCCCGGGGCGTGACGGTGTCGCGCGGGATCGGCGCGGCCGCGGGGTGGACGGGATCGGTCGAGTTCGTCTCGGTCTTCGAGGCCACGGGGCTCTCCGTTCGTCAGGGCGTCGTCCGGCCGCGTCGAGCCTCGCGAGATGTGCGACGATCGACTCGGCGGTTGCGTCGGACGCGGAAATGGGCGAGCGGCCGTCGGCGGCGCGCGCCCGTCCCGTACTATCGGGTGGGGCGGGTGCCGCAGTTTATCATCGTGTCGAGAGGGGGCTTTCGGGCCGCGTGGGAGTCGGTGCGGGCGCTATTTCGATCCACGCGGCGGTGTCGTCCGCGGGTCCTGCCGCGAGCAGCGGGATCGCGTTCGCGGGGGCATCGCCACGGCCGAGAACGAGGCGTCCGGCCGCAAGATCGAGCCGCTCGATCGCGGCGCGCGCGACGATCCCGAACGTGAGCCGAGCGTTGATCTCGCCGAGCGCGTGGAAGCGCGCGTTGCCGTCCGGATCGCGGTACGTCCAGGCGTCGACGCCGATCGGGCCGCGGTAACCGATCGCCGCGAGATGTTCGGCGGCCTGCCGGGTCGCGCGGACGAGGCGGTCGTGCGACGGTGCCTCGAGGGGCGGCGAATCGTCGTCGATCGCGATTCCCTCGAAGCGGCCGTACGCGTCGACGACGAGCGTATGCGCGCCGAGGATGCGGACGCCCGAGTCGTCGACGAGCGCGGAGCAGGCGACGTCGGCGATGCGATTCATCCACGGTTCGAACAGCAACGCGCCGTCGCGCTCGAGGAGCCGCGCTGCGTAGGTGCGATCGTCCGGGCGATCGAAGTCGGCGCCGCTTCCGCGCACGCGGTCGCGACCGGCCGCGGACCAGATGGCTTTCACGACCCAGCGGCTCGTGGCGGATGCGGCGAGGCAAGCGTCGAGCTCGTCGAGCGAGCGGACGAGGCGTGCGCCGGGGAGTCGTTCGTCGAGCGCATCGGCGACGTCGAGGAGTGTTGCGCGGGAGTTTGCGATCGCGGCCGCGCCGACGCTTGCAGGCGGGAGTGTCCAGAGCGCGTCGACGAGCGAGCTTCGGGTGCTTTCGGCTTGCGGTCGCGGGATTCGCGGATCGGCGTCGGTTTCGCCCCAGGGGAGTCGTGGCGCGTCGTCATCGCGGGCCGCTCGTTCGCTCGATTCGTACTCGAGCGTGACGTCGGGGATCCCCGCGATCGTCGGCAAACGTGCGGGATCGACGGGTTCGAGCGTGCGAAGTCGCGTCGGCGTCGCGTCGGGCGCGAGCACGCGCAGGATCGTCGAGAGCGCCGCGAGTCGCCGTCGTACGCCTTGCGAAAGCGCGAGTCGCGCCGCGCTACGACCGCTCGCCGAGCGCGAGTACGCGGTCTCGCAGTCGAGGTTGCCGACGATGCGGACGGTCACACGACGCGGCTCTTGCCGGCGCCCGGGCGCGGCTCTTCGTCGTGCGTGGCGAGTGCTTCGACGAATGCGTCGTCCATCCCGGCCGCGCGGCGCGGTGCGGCGTGGAACTCGCGACCGCGCGCGAGCTCGGGGCGAAGCGGCCACGTGACGTTCGCACGGTAGGCTTCCCACATCGTCTGCGACGGCTCCTTGAGACGCTCGAGCCACGTCCAGCCGAACCGGACGTGCCGGATCTCGTCGCGATGCACGACGTCCACGACCGACGCGAGCTCTTCGTCGCCGACGCGTCGGGCTTCGCGCGCCTGGACCTCCGTATGGTCGAGATTCGCGTTCTCGAACGTGAGACCCATCGCGCACGCGAATCGCAACGGCGTCGTGAGGTCGGGGACCTTCGACCAGAAATAACCGCTCACGGGGAAGTCGCCGAAGCGCGCGCCGTAGTTCGGCAGACACGCGGAGTACATGCGCGTGTGCCGCTGCTCGTCGGCGAGGATCGCGTGAAGGCCGCGACGATACTCGGCCGGTGCGTCGGGAAACGCGAGGATCGCCCACGCGAACAGTTCGACGGCTTGCAGTTCGTGATTCGCGAGCGCATGCACGATGCGCGCCCGCTGCGCGGGATCGGGCATCGCGCGCAAGGACGGCACGCGCGCCTTGTCGGCCGGCACGATGCGCAGCTCGCGCGGCCGCCCGGGCGCGTCGATGCGAAGCGCCGGGCCGGGCCGCGCGTCGGTAAGCGCATCGGCCGGTCGCCGCAGCTTCGTCTCGAGGTCGGTCGCCTCGACGATTCCCAGTGCGTAGTCGCGTAGCTCCATGACGAAAGCGTAGCAGTCGAGGGACCCGGCCCGGAGCGAGGGCCGCGCGGAGCGGGCCCTTGGTTCGTCGTCGACCCGCCGGCGCTCCGGGTTCGGGGATCGGCCGTACTCCTCGCTGCGGCCTCGTTCTTGCGGCGGTGTTGCGATTCTTCTGTGGAAGTTGCACGAAGATTCCGATTGTTGCTGTGTTTTTGGCCGTATGCGGCACGAGTGGCAGTCATCTCGTGCATTTTCTGCAATTCTGGCGTGACAGTCCGCATTGCAGATGGTATCCCTTCCTGCTGGCCGGCCGGGTAATTCCCGTCGGATTCCAACGACTTCGCGACCCCATCGAACCAGGAAGGATTCGATCCATGACCACGGCGTCGAAGAAGAAATCGAAGAACACGGCTGGCGGCCCGTCCGCCTCCGACATTCTTGCGGAGATGAAGGACAAGCAGATCCGTTTCCTCCGCCTGCAGTTCACCGACATCATGGGCATCATCAAGAACGTCGAGGTGCCCGAGAGCCAGTTCGAGAAGGCGCTCAACGGCGAGATCCTGTTCGACGGGTCGTCGATCGAAGGGTTCGCGCGCATCGAAGAGTCGGACATGCTGCTGCGCCCCGACCTCGACACGTTCGCGATCTTCCCGGCGCGTGACGCGTCGATCGAGGGCAAGGTCGCGCGCCTCATCTGCGACGTCTATCGTCCCGATCTCACGCCGTTCGCGGGTTGCCCGCGCCTCGCGCTGAAGCGCGTCGTCGAGGAAGCGAAGGCGCTCGGCTACGAGCCGGTCGCCGGTCCCGAGGCGGAGTTCTTCCTCTTCCAGCGCAACGAGAACGGCGAAGCGACGACCATCACGCACGACTCGGGCGGCTACTTCGACCTCGCGCCCGTCGATCAGGGTGAGGAGTGTCGACGCGCGATCGTCAACGACCTCGAGGTCATGGGCTTCGAGATCGAAGCGGCGCACCACGAAGTCGCGCCGGGGCAGCACGAGATCGACTTCAAGTACGGTCCGATGGTGTTGACCGCCGACAACCTCGCGACGTTCCGCTTCATCGTCCGCAAGCGCGCGCTCAACTTCGGGCTGCACGCCACGTTCATGCCGAAGCCGCTCTACGGTGAGAACGGCTCGGGGATGCACGTGCACCAGTCGCTCTTCAAGAACGGTGAGAACGCGTTCTACAACGCCGACAAGCCGAACGGGCTCTCCGACATCGCGCGCCACTACATCGGCGGGTTGCTCACGCACGCCAAGGGGATGGTCGCGATCACGAACCCGCTCGTCAACTCGTACAAGCGCCTCGTTCCGGGTTTCGAAGCGCCGACGCACATCTGCTGGTCCGAGCGCAACCGAAGCCCGATGGCGCGTGTTCCCGACCGCCGCGGCGTCGGCACGCGCGTCGAGCTGCGCATGCCGGACCCGGCCGCGAACCCGTATCTCGCGCTCGCCGTCATGCTCAAGGCCGGAATCGACGGCATCAAGAACGAGATCGACGCCGGCGATCCCGTCAACAAGAACATCTACAGCATGAGCCACCGCGAACGCCGGCGTCTGAAGATCGACAGCCTGCCGGGCGATCTCAACGAAGCCGTCAACGCGCTCGAGAAGGACAAGGTCATGCAGGAAGCGCTCGGCGAGCACATCACCGCGAACTTCATCGAAGCCAAGCGGAAGGTGTGGAGCGAGTACATCTCGCAGGTCCACCCGTGGGAAGTCGAGCGATATCTCTCGACCTATTGATCCC
>JAUIME010000170.1 GCA_030433195.1 bacterium | reverse complement strand
CTCGACGTCGAAGAGACCGAGCTCTACGACCTCTCGGATGACCCCCGTGAGTTGAAGGATGTCGCGGACGAGAAGCGGACTCGCCTCGACGCGTTCCTCGAGCGATGCGACGAACTCTTCGCCCGAGCGGCAGAGATCCGCAAGCGGTACGGCGCGGACCAAGCCGGCGGCGGCCCGATCGACCCGAAGAAGCAAGAGCAGCTGGAGGCGCTCGGCTACATGAGCGGGGATCCGTCGAAGGTCCTCTCCGTCTCCGAGGTGCAGCAGAAGCTCGAAGCGCGTCGAGCCGGTGGCTCAGAATCCGCCGACAAGGGCGGCGCCAGCGGCACCCCCGACCGTCGCTGATCGAGCCGCTCGCGGAGCAGGCCTGACTCACGCGGGCGCATCGAGCCTCCCACGGTCTGCCACGTCACCCACGGTCTGCCACGCCCCCCACGGTCTGCCACGCCTCCCACGGTCTGCCACGCCCCCCACGGTCTGCCACGCCCCCCACGGTCTGCCACGCCTCCCACGGTCTGCCACGTCACCCACGGTCTGCCACGCCTCCCACGGTCTGCCACGTCACGAAGTGGCATTCATTGCTGGCGTTGGATGTCGGTAAGTCGTTGAGAGGTAGTCGTTAGCGTGAGGCTTTAGGGCGGCGATCCTGCGGGGCTAGAGGGTTGTCGTCGGGTGGGGAGTCCGCCAGCGCTCGCGGCTTTTCGGCGGGTTCAGGGGGTGTGGAGGGCTTCAGACTTTCGGTCGGTTCCGCGCTCTTCTTCAGTCCAAACTCTCGCCTCACAAAACTCTTTGGGGGGTAATCCACTAGATCTGGGCCGCCTGGGGCTCTCTGGGTCTAGATATGGTGTCCCCGAAAAAGGGGTGTTTTTTCTGGTTGGCGGCGAGGGGGGGGCGTGTTTATGATCTGTGTCAGAGTGTGGTTGGTTGTGGCAGGTCGTGGGGATTCGAGTCGCGCCGGTGGAAGCGGCGCCTCACGGAGCGGCGCATGTTCCTCGGCAGGTTCAAAAAGAATCTCGATGACAAGGGGCGATTCACGTTGCCGGCTCCGTTTCGCGACACGCTCTTGAAGAGGACCGGGGGCCTCACGGTGTTCATGACACGCGGACTCGATGATTGTCTCTTCGGCTTCGACCCGCAGCAATTCCAGCGAATTGTCGACAGCTTCGACGCCGGCGCGTTCGCCAAGGAGGCGTTCCGCAAGTTCGAGCGTGAATTCTACGGCAATTGCGTCGAGGCGGAGTGCGACCAAATGGGCCGTTTGCGCATCCCGAAGGAGCTTCAGGAGGTCGGTGGCCTGAAGAAGAAGCTCGTCCTCGTGGGTGCGTCGAACCGCTTCGAGATCTGGGATGCGGACCTCTGGGAGGAGCGCCACGCCTCGGATCGGAAGAAGTACGAGAAGATGGCGGAGGGGTTGTTCTGATGAAGATCGCGCCCGGCCGTCTCGGCGACCAACAAAATTCGACTTTCAGTTTAACGCGCTATAAAGAAATGGTTTGGGGAAGCCGATATAAAGCAAGACAAGGCGTTCTCGCGTCTTCTTCCGGAAGCTCGGGCCTCGAGCTTCTTCGCAATCCCCTGGGTGGGATCCCGGGGGCTCCCCAGCCATCGAACGGAGTCGGTGTGTGTCCGCATCGAGTGGTGATCGATTCCCGCACGTTCCCGTCCTCCTCGACGAGGTCATTCGTTACCTCGCGCTCGAGCAGGGCGACGTCGTGCTCGACGGCACGGTCGGTTCGGCCGGTCACTCGGCGAAGCTCGTCGAGCGGGTCGGGCCGCGAGGATTACTGCTCGGGCTCGATCGCGATCGTGAAATCTTGCCGCACGCGCGGCGTCGTCTCGCGACGGCGGCCGGGCGCTTCCATCTCGTTTGGGCGTTGTTCTCGGAGATTCCCGAGGTGCTCGAGCGTTTCGATGTCGCGGGGAGTGTCGCCGGGATGCTGTTCGATCTCGGGGTGTCGTCCTTGCAGTTCGACCGCGCCGAGCGTGGGTTCAGCTTCGACCGGGACGCGCCGCTCGACTTGCGCATGGGGCGTGGCGCCGACGAGCCCGCGAGCGCTTTGGTCAACCGGCTCGGAGTCGAAGCGCTCGTTACGATGTTCGAGGAGTTCGGTGAAGAGCCGCGAGCGCGCGCGATCGCCGAGGCCATCGTGCAGGAGCGCAGCCGGCGGCCGGTCGTGCGGACGCGGCATCTCGCCGAGATCGTCGACCGCGTCGCACCGCGACGGGGCGCGAAGATCCACCCGGCGACACGGACGTTCCAGGCGCTGCGCATTGCGGTCAATCACGAACTCGACGAGATCGATGCCGGCTTGGCAGCGGCTTTCGACGGGTTGCGGCCCGGAGGGCGTCTCGCGGTCATCTCGTTTCAATCGCTCGAGGATCGGCTCGTCAAGCGCGCCTTCAAGGAGGGCGTTCGGGCGGGGCGGCTTCGAGAGGTCGTCAAGGGCGCGCTGAAGCCCTCGGCCGAGGAGCGCCGGCGGAACCGTCGGTCGCGCTCGGCGAAGCTGCGCGTTGTCGAAGTGGTAGGGGCTGAGAATCGGCAGGGAGAGTCGTAAGGGCAGCAGGGTGGAATCGGGAGGTGGCGGTTGCAGGCGTTTCTGGCGGGGCTCGTGTTTTCGGCGCTGTTTCTGCTCGGTGTGCTCACCGTGTGGATGCAGTCGGAAGCCTTCGATGTCGGCTACCGGATCGAGGCCTTGCAGCGCGAAGCCGAGTCGCTCCGGCGCGAGAACGATCGACTGCGGACGCATCTCGCGGTGCGGACGACGCCTTCGTCCTTGCTCGTGCCGGATGTCGACGGGGAGCCCGAGCATTCGCCGCACGAGCAGACGCTCATGCCCGACTGGAACGTGGTGTGGTTCGACGGTTCGCTCGCGGATGCGGTTTCGACCGTCGTGTTCGAGCCGATCGACGAGATCGATGGCGTGATGTCGCCGGGCGTGGCCCGATGACGTCGCGATGGAAGGAACGAAAACACCGAGGTCCCGACCGGCCGGTACAACCCATGAGCTTCGACTCGTGTCGGAAGGGGCGTCGAGGAGTCCCGGGTTCTCTGTTGTGTCACGGGGAACTCAGGTTGCGGCCAATCGATGTGTGCCAGTCATTGGAAGAAGGGTTTTCTGGCAGGGAAGTCTCGCTCTTTTAGTGATGTTCATCGATCGGGTGAAAGAACGAAGGGATGCCCTTCGGCGCAACAGAGACCTGGACTCGCCTAATGGCGATATCGAACGACGAGGGAGCCGTCGAGCGCGACGAATCGTGCCGACGCGAACGATGATGACGGGGGCGGGGTGAGCGAGCGCGAAAGCGATCGACGGGAGGCGGCGGGCGTGAGGCCCGAGGGACGGCATCGCCTGTTCCTGGTTGTCGTCGTTTCGGCGATGACGCTCATGTTCGGCTATCTGCTCGCGCAGCTCGTTCGCATCCAAATCGTCGAGAGCGATTTCTACGCGGCGCGCGCCGACCGATACCACTTGTTCGTGCGCCAAGCCAAGGCGCCTCGCGGACGAATCCTCGATCGACACGGTGCCGTGCTCGCGGAGTCCGTTCCGGTGAAGAACCTGTGGGCGCGCCCGGCGAGCCTCCCCGATGTGGAGCGTGTCGCGCGGCGCCTCGCGCCTGTGCTCGATACCGACGTCGCGTCGCTGCTCGGGCGGCTCGAGAGCGGCTCGCGGGCGATGTGTCTCGCGCGTGACGTTCAAGAAGCTGACGCCATCGCGGAGCTCGAGCGCGCCGTCAAGGAGTTGGCGCGCGAGGGTCAGACGGGGCTCGATCTGCACGACGACTTCCTGCGGGTCTACCCGTTCGGTGACGAAGCCGCGCATGTCGTGGGCTGCGTCGGCGTCGATGGGGAGGGGTTGATCGGCGCGGAGCGGATCTACGACGCTTCGCTCGTCGGCCGGCCGGGGTTCGAGCAACTCGAACGCGACGGAAAGACGCGCGCCTTCTACACGCATCGCGCAGCCCGCGAGGAGCCAACGCCGGGAAGCGATGTCGTATTGACCCTCGACGTCGTGATCCAGCATTTTCTCGAGCGGCAGGTGCAGTGGGCGTACGATCGTTGGGACGCGGAGTCGGTCGTCGGCGTGGTCGTTTCACCGGCCGATGGACGCGTGCTCGCGCTCGCGAACCGTCCGACGTTCGATCCGAAGCGACTCGATCAGACCTCGCGGGACGCGCTGCGCAACCGCGCCGTGACGGACACGTTCGCGCCCGGCTCGACCTTCAAACCTTTCGTGGTCGCGGCCGCACTCGATGCGGGTCGCGTGGTGCCGGAAGAGACGTTCGATTGCGGCAACGGCGAGTACTGGTTCGATCGACGGTTGGTCCACGACGTCCATCCCGAGGACACGCTCGACGTGCCGGGGATTCTCGTGCGATCGAGCAACATCGGAGTCGCGCAGATCGGCCT
Source organism: bacterium (assembly GCA_030433195.1). GTDB lineage: Bacteria > Planctomycetota > JACOTG01 > JACOTG01 > JAUIME01 > JAUIME01. The sequence goes on along the minus strand of JAUIME010000170.1, from coordinate 4,521 downwards.
TCGCCTCGGCGGGGCGCGCGTGCGCGAGGCGGTTCAGGCGTTCGGATTCGGTCGCAAGACCGGCATCGGCTTCGGCGGCGAGTCGGCGGGTGTGCTCACTTCGCCGCGAAACTGGACCGAGACCTACACGACGGTCTCCGTCAGCTTCGGTCAGGAGATCGCCTCGACGCCGCTGCAGCTCGCGCTCGGATTCTCGGCCCTCGTCAACGGTGGCCGCTACGAGTCGGGACAACTGCTCGAGCGTCTCGTTCATCCCGACGGCATCGTCGAGACGGTCGAGCGTCCGCTGCCGCGTCAAGTCGTGACGCCGAGCACGTCGGCATCGATTCGCGACATGCTCGTGCGGGTTTGCGAAGAGGGGTCGGGCGAGCCCGCGAAGGTCGAGGGGTATCGCGTCGGCGGCAAAACGGGCACGTCGGAGAAGTTCAAGGGGAAGATCAAGGAAGGCTACATCAGCTCGTTCGCGGCGTTCGCGCCCGCCGAGGATCCCGCGCTTTGTGTCGTGTTCCTCGTGAACGAGCCGAAGGGCGCGCGCTATGGACGCGTGGTCGCGGCTCCGGCCGTCGGCCGCGTGCTCGCCGATGCGTTGGCCTATCTGGAGGTCCCTCCGACCGCGCCGGTCGAAGGCGACGGAGGGATCTCCCGATCGGCCGATCCGCATGGCGATCGGTCGCGCTACGAACAAGCGAACTGAGGCGGGCCGCTCACGGGCGGTAGGGAAACGATTCGAAACAGTAGTACGAGCGAGAAAGGGAGGGCAAACGAGAACGGATTCAAGACATTCGAGACAGTAAGGATTGCAGCACGACGGGCGTGTTCACCGTGATCGCGCGCGTCGCATCCCGTGAGCGGTCTGCGTCTCGATTCTCGACTCGATCCGAATCCGTCCCGTCATGCCCCGCAGGAGCACCCCATGAAATTCAGTGACGTCCGTCGAACGTGCGGCCGCGCCGCGAAGGTCACGGCCTTCCAGGATCGGTCGATCACCTCGGTCACGCATGACTCGCGTCGCGTGCGAGAAGGATCGCTGTTCGTCGCCGTGCGCGGCGAGGCGTGCGATGGGCATCGGTTCATTCCCGAGGCGATTCGCCGCGGGGCCGTCGCCATCGTCGCCGAAGAGCCGGTGCGCGAACTCGGCGGGACGATCCCGACGATCTTCGTCCCCGACAGTCGACTGGCGCTCGCGCGCATCGCGGCGCGCTTCTACGACGATCCGTCGAGCCGCGTCCGCGTGATCGGCGCCACGGGCACGAACGGCAAGACGACGACGACGTACCTCGTTCGCTCGGTCTTCGAAGAGAACGGCGCCCGTTCCGGTTTGCTCGGGACGATCCAGCACGACATCGGTCGGCGTCGCATTCCGGCGCTGACGACGACGCCGGATCCCGTGTCGCTCATGGAGTACCTCGACGACATGGCGCGCGAGAAGATCGCAGTCGCGGCGATGGAGGTTTCGTCGCACGCGCTCGAACAGCACCGCGTCGCCGGCGTCCGCTTCGAGACGGCGATCTTCACGAACCTCTCGGGCGATCACCTCGACTACCACGGCGACATGGGTCGCTATCGCGAGGCGAAGGGGCTGCTGTTCCGCGGGCTCGACGAGAGCGCGGTCGCGGTCCTCAACGAAGACGATCGCGCGACGCGCTACTACAAAGAGATCACCAAGGCACGCGTCATCGGCTACGGCCTCCGAGGCCGCGGCGAGGTGACCGGCCTCATCCTGAAGATGAGCCTCGAGGGCACGACGTTCCAGCTCCGTTCGCCGTGGGGCGAAGCGGAGATCCACCTGCCTCTCGTCGGCCGGCACAACGTCGCGAACGCGCTCGCCGCTGCGTCGGCAGGTTTCGCGAGCGGTCTGCCGATCGAGCGGATCGTGCGCGGACTCGAGTCCGTGCCGCCCGTTCCGGGTCGGCAAGAGATGGTCTCGGGCGATGCGCCGTTCGGCGTGATGGTCGACTTCGCGCATACCGACGACGCGCTCGGCGCGGTGCTGTGCAACCTGCGTCCGCTCGTGAAGGGCAAGCTCATCGTCGTCTTCGGTTGCGGCGGGGATCGGGATCGCACCAAGCGTCCGCGCATGGGTTCGATCGTGCAGCGCTTCGCCGACTTCTCCTGGATCACGAGCGACAACCCGCGCAGCGAGTCTCCCGAGTCGATCGTCGAGGACATCCTCGCCGGCATCCGCTCGCGTTCGCGCGTCGGAGTGGAGACCGATCGCGAGCGCGCGATCCGCGAAGCCGTCGCGATGGCGCGACCGGGCGATCTCGTCGTGATCGCGGGCAAGGGACACGAAACGTCGCAGATCCTCGGGGATCGTGTCGTGCCGTTCTGCGACCGCGAAGTCGCGGTTTCGGCGATCGAAGAACGCATGGGAGCCGGTGCCTGGCTGGAACGCGCGATGGCGCCGGTTCCGGCCATGGCCGCGGGTACGGGAACAGAACACCGTTGATTCTTACAGCGACGGATATCGAGAGGGCGGTTGGGGGGGGCCTTGTCGCCCTTGGATCTCCTCGTCCGGCGCGTCGTGTCGTCATCGACAGCCGACGCATCGAGGCGGGGGATCTGTTCGTGGCCGTCGTGGGTCCAAACCACGATGGTCATCGATTCGTATCGGAAGCATTCGAGCGTGGCGCGGTCGGGGTCGTCCTCTCGCGTCCGCTCGAATCGCTCCCGGCGGATCGCTTCTCGGTCACCGTCGCCGATACCACACGAGCCTTGGCCGATCTCGCACGGGCGGTGCGGGATCGGTTCCACGGCCGTGTCGCGGCGATCACGGGCAGCGCCGGCAAGACGACCACGAAGAACCTGTTGGCGCGCGCCCTCGAGGCGGAGCCGGGAGGCGTCACGGCGTCGCCCGCGTCGTTCAACAACCACATCGGCGTGCCGCTGACGTTGCTCGCGCTCGAGGAAAGCGTCTCGTTCGCCGTGCTCGAAGTCGGCACGAGCGGTCCGGGTGAGATCGGCCCGCTCGCGCGTCTGGCGCGCCCGGACGTGGCCGTCGTCGCGACGATCGGTGAGAGCCATCTCGAAGGACTCGGAGACATCGACGGTGTCGTCGCCGAGAAGGGAGCCCTGCTCGACGCGCTCACTCCCGAAGGAGTGGCGGTCCTGAACGCCGACGTCCCGCAGTTCGACGCGTTGCGTCGACGCGCGCCCGGTCGCGTGGTCACGTTCGGTCGTTCGCTGAACGCGGACTATCGGATCCTCGCGCATCGCGACGTCGAAGAAGGAGCGTACGTCACGCTCGTCGAACGCGGCCGTGCCAAGCGTACGATCGCGACGCGTCTGCGCGGACGCCACAACGCCATGAACCTCGCCGGCGCGTTCGCGGCGGCTCGTCAATTCGGACTCGACGGCGACGCGATTCGCGATCGACTCGCGGATTGCGATGCGGCGCCCATGCGCATGCAGCCCGAGCGTCACGGCGAGCTCCGTGTCCTCAGCGATGCCTACAACGCGAACCCGCTGTCGATGCGGGTCGCGATCGATTGTTTCCGCCGCACGGCGCGCGACGCGTCGAAGTCGGTCGTCGTGCTCGGCGACATGCTCGAACTCGGCGCGCACTCGGTGCGTTGCCATCGGGAGATCCTCGAACTCGCCTACCGCCGGACGAACGGCTTCGTCCTCTTGGTGGGAGACCGCTTCACCGCGGCCGCGCGCGACACGGGCGTCGGTGGCGACGGCGCGCGGATCGCGACGTTCCCGAGCGTGCACAGCCTCATCGAGCGCCTCGGCGACTACGTCGCGCCCGATGCCGACGTCCTGCTGAAAGCGTCTCGCGGGGTCGCGCTCGAGGCATGCCTGCCGATGTTGCGTGAGATCGGGGCGGGTCGCGTGGAGTCGATCGCATGATGCACGCGCTGGCTCGAATCCTCGACGAATCGATCACCACCGTCACCGCGACTCCGGTCGTGGGGCGTTGCGGCGCGGCTTTTCTCGGCGCGCTCGTCGGAACGCTGCTCCTCGGTCGCTACGCGATCCCGTGGCTGCGTCGACGCAACGTGACCGAAAACGTGCACAAGACCGACTCGGTGATCCTCGCCGAGCATCACAGCGGCAAGACGGGAACACCGACGATGGGCGGTTTGTTGTTCATCCCGCCGCTCGTTATCTCGACGCTGCTGTTCGCCGACCTCTCGGCGCCGGCCGTTCCGATCGCACTCGCGGTGGTCGTCGGTCTCGCACTGCTCGGCTGGCGCGACGATCACGTGAAGCTGCACAGCCCGAAGAAGCACGGCCTCGCCAAGCGCCGGAAGTTCCGCGTGCAGCTCGCGATCTCGCTCGCGGCCGCGATCGCGCTCTCGGTGCTCGTCCGCGCTGCGGATCCGGCGGGCATGCGCGTCGACGTGCCCTTCCTGTCGTCCGTGTCGATCGACCTCGGCGTGCTCGGCGGCTTGCCGTTCGTCGCGTTCGCGGTCTTCCTCCTCACGGGGACGAGCAACGCGGTGAATCTCTCCGACGGCCTCGACGGACTCGCGGCGGGATGCGTGCTGATCGCGTTCGTGCCGTTCACGGTGCTCG
>JAUIME010000950.1 GCA_030433195.1 bacterium | reverse complement strand
CCGACATCGATCCGAAGATCGCCTACGCACTCTACGCGGCGGGCTGTCTCTTCTTACTCGGTTCTCTCGCATGGTTCGCGGCGCGTTCGCGAGCGATGCTCGACGACCGGCGCGCGATCGCGCTCGTCGCTTCGATCGCGACGCTCGTGATGCTGCTCATCTCTCCCGAGAGTCGGCGCGCGCACTTCATGATTCTCGTTCTTCCGTTCACGGCGATGACCTTCGGTGCCGTCGCTCCGTTCTTCACTCGAGGGCGGCGTCCCGTCGCGGCCATCCTCGCGCTGCTCGCGATGGGCGCCATCGCGATTCCGTCGCGCGGCATGGTCGGTCGCGAGATCGCCAACGTCGTCGATGCTTACTGCAACATGGGGTTGGCGGCAATCCTCGCGTACGCGATCCTGTGGAGTCTCACCAACCGTACTCTTCCCGTTGACATGCCCGCGCGCTCGCGGTAGCGTGACGACGGGAAAAGAGGAGGCCGTGGCCGCGCCTCGGTTCTCGCCATCCTCTGTACGATGGCGCTGTCGAACCGAACGGACACGGCCGAACCCAAGACTCGCGATGCTGTAGCGATTGGGGCGGAGACGCGATCGTATCGCTCCGACCTTCTTGCGGCACGCGGCGTCTCGCGTTCGGACGCGGGATCGCGATGATGTCCGCCTCGGATACACGACGGACGGAATCCTCGGAAACCAGCGTCGCCTGTCGCGCCTCGTCGGCGCTGACTTCGCGACGGCTTCCCGAGGCGGCCATCATTCGCCCGATCGACCCGAACACACGACGCCCGACCACGCCGTGTGAGGGAAGGCGACGTTCGGCTCCGCCCCACGTTTCTTCTTCCGCGCCGTTACTCGCGCAACCCCGCTACTCGCGCAACCCTAGATGATTGTTCTCGGGGTTCCACGCGATGAATCGATAGGCGGGAGCGAGTCGTCGCAGTGCGTCGGTGGCGATGTCCATCCACCCTTCGTCGGTGAGTCGTTCGTCGTCGCGCGGGAAGCGTTGGCGGATGTGGAGCCAATGAGTGCCGGGCTCGTAGTACTCGAAGTAGTTCTGCAGATCGCTCCGGTAGAGCGAGCCGCACTTGTACTCCTTGCGCCAGTCGTGGATCGACAGGATGAAGCCCGGTAGCGCGTTCACGATCTCGAGGAACTCGGCGAGCCCTTCGGCGCCGCGACAGCGGTTCTTGAGATTTTGCCCGTCCCACCACGCGGCCTGGTGGACCTTGAGCGAGAGCTCGACACCCTCGTAGCCGACTCCGATGACGAGCAGAACGTGCATGAACGCGGGATCGAGATCCTTGCCGAGCGCACCGCAGAAGATCTGTTTGAGCTCGCGCTTCTCCTTGTCGGGACGGCTGAAGTACCCCCAGATCGAATCGACCTTGAACGCGTTGTAGGTGTACGGATGGCTAAGGCTCGTCTTGCCGGGCAGCTCGAGTCCTTCTTCGGCGAGCACGGGAGCGATGCGCTTGATCATCGCCGCGAGCTTGCGCTTGACCTTCAATCGCTCCGAGTTGAATCGTGAGTCTCGCTGCTTCTCGGCGTGAAAGACTTCGAAGTTCTCGTCCTCGAACCACAGAGCCGGCGCTTTCGACGGGCTCATCGAACGCACCCGTGAAGCAGGGACAGCGGGGCGTCGTATCGGTCACGGGGAAGCGAACCGCTCATTCGTC
>JAUIME010000169.1 GCA_030433195.1 bacterium | reverse complement strand
GCGAGAAATCCGAGCAACTGCAGGGCACCCGCCATCACCGTCGACTCGCGCGCGAGACGAAGCTCGATTTCCGCCAAATGGTTGCGCAACGATGTCGCGCGGGGCGCGTCAGAGGTCTCGAGCGATTCGATCGTCTCGAGGATCGGGGCTCCGTCCGGCAGCCCGAGCTCCGCCCGCATCGCGTCGAAATCGTGGACGCCGACCGTCAGCGTCCCGTCCATGTCGAAAATCCAGCAGTCTCGCAAGGGAATCTCTCCGGCAGCTCGGACCGGCACCCAAGAAAACGGGGCCTCGATCGTGAGAAGTATAGGTCGCGACGGCACGCTGCGGCAGCGCAGCGGGGCCATCGAGGAAAAAAGCGCGCGAGTCGCGAACTCCGACCGGGCACGAGCGTCTGTTCGCGCTCGAGAGCAACCCATCGGCCAAGAACCCGACCCTCACGACGAAACCGAGAGACGAACCGACCAGGAGTCGTCCCATGCATCCGAAATCCACCATGCAACCCAAACCCGTCACCTCTTCGAAGCTCGTCCGCTGCGCCGCCTTCGTGGGCACCGTCGCGCTCGCCCTGTGGGCTGCCGCGTCGACAAGCCTCGCGTCGGGGCTCCTCGTCCCGCGCGGCGGAGGCGACCCGCTCGAGATCGTCTCGCATGTCGTCGACGCCACGATCGACGATCAAATCGCTCGAACGCGTGTGACGCAGGTGTTCCGCAACCCGTCGAACCGCACGCTCGAAGCGACGTATCTGTTCACGCTTCCGGCCGACGCCGCCGCATCCGAGTTCGCGATGTGGACCGGCGGGCAGCGGCGACGCGCCGTATTCGCGAACCGCGACGAAGCCCGCCGCATCTACGAAGGCGTGGTGGCCACGCGTCGCGATCCCGGGCTCGTCGAGCAGATCGGGCCGCGCACGTTTCGCATGCGCGTCTTCCCGATCTTGCCGGGCTCCGACCAGAAGGTCGAACTCGTCTACGATCAGTCGCTCGAGATCGAAAACGGAACGTGCCGCTACGAGTACCCGCTACGTACCGACCAGGCGCCGGCCAGCCGTGTGAAGCGCGACTTCACGCTCAACGTACACGTGCGCTCGGCGCTGCCGATCGAGTCGGTCTACTCACCGACGCACGAAGTCACGACGTCGCGGCGCGGACCGGGTGAAGTCGTCGTCGGTTTCGAACAGCAAGGCGCGGCGCTCGACAAAGATCTGCTCCTCTACTACAAGCCGAAGTTCGACACGCTCGGGTTTCGCGTCGTCGCCGAGAAGCGGCCGAGCACCGACGGGGCGTTCCTCACGCTCGTCACGCCCGGCATGATGAACGCGCGAACCACGTACCCCAAGGACATCCTGCTGCTCGTGGATACGTCGGGCAGCATGAAGGGCGAGAAGATCGAGCTCGCGCGCGAAGCGATGCGGTTCTTCGTCAACTCGCTCGGCGTCGGCGATCGCTTCAACATCCTGACGTTCAGCAACGACGTACGGGCGTTCCGGCCGGGGTTCGTCGGGCTCGATCGCGAGACGCGCACGGAAGCCCTCGCGTTCGTCGACTCCATCCACGCGGGCGGAGGCACGGCCATCGACGATGCGCTCGCTCGAGCGCTCTCCGATATCGCGGCGAGCGGCGACGACGCGCGCCCCAAGCGCGTGCTGTTCGTCACGGACGGCGAACCCACCGTCGGCGAGCGCGACGCGAAGACCATCATCCGCAATGCGATGCAGCGCAACCGCGCCGACGCGCGCATCTTCTCGTTCGGCATCGAGACGAACATCGACGCGGCGCTCTTGAACCAGCTCGCCGCGAAGACCGGCGGCTCGGCCGACCTGGTCGCGCCGGGCGACGACCTCGAGGTGCGCGTGTCGGAATTCGTCGCGCGCTACAGCCGCCCGGTACTCACCGACATTCGCGTCACCGTCGACGGTGTCGGGGCGTACGACATCTACCCGAAGAAGGCTGCGGATCTGTTCGAAGGCGGACAGGTTCGCGTCGTCGGCCGCTACCATCAGCCCGGCACGGCGCTCATCCGCGTCGCCGGGAACTACCTCGGCAAGCCGATCGAGTTCGTCGAAGAGTTCGAGCTCCCGAAGGCAACGCAGGGCAGCGCGCCGATCGCACGGCTGTGGGCACGCGAGAAGATCGCCTTCCTCACGGACGAGATCTGGTGGCGCGGCGAGGCGAAAGAACTCGAAAGCGAGATCGAGCGCCTGTCGTGCGAGCACTCGATCCTCACGCCGTACACCGCGATGCTGCTGCTCGAGACCGAAGCCGACTATCGCCGTCACGGCCTCGAGCCGCCGCGCGAGGCCCTCGACATCATCGCGAAGGCTCGCGAGAACAGCGCCGGCGAGTTCCACGCCGAGAGAGCCCTTCGCCACATCGGCGAGTCGAGTGGTGCTTCCCCGAGCGTGTACTTCTCCGACTCGTTAGCGCGTAACGACCGAATCTCGCAGGATGCGTTCGTGGGCGCGGTTTCACGCTCGAGAGGTGCGCCCGCGTCGTCGAACGGCCTCAAGGTCGGACGTGCTTCCTTCAGGCTGCCCGCCGACCGAGGTGCAGCCCCTGCGTCCGCCCCACGGAGCGAGGGAACGACCGCGACGGGACAAGCACCGACGTCGGGCGACGACGCCCCGGCTCGGCTCCGTAGCCTCGGTTATCTGCAACCCGAAGCCGAACGGGCAAAGACTCTCCGCGACGATGGCGAAGCCGACGGCGGGATCACGGCTGGCGAGGCCTGGATCCTCGAGCGCAAGAACGCACGGGGAAGTTCGTCGGTCGACCGAGGCTCGAAGGAGGTCGCGCCGAGCAAGAAAGACCCGCCTATGCTCGCGCCGTTCGAGAGCGCGCTTCGCGTGCAGTGGTTGCTCGCCGGCGGCTCGACCCACACCGCGGGGCCCTACGCTCGTCACGTGAAGTCCGACCTCGCCGTGCTGCTCGCCGAACCGATGCCGGCCGCGACCGAGAGGCTCTCGCACGAACGGCTCGAGATCGCGCTCGCGATGGTCTCGGCGTTCCGCGCGACGCAGTCGCCGTTGTACCGCGCGGCAGCCGAGGCGTATCTCGCGGCAGCGCTCCATACGCTCGACGGCGGCAAGCGACCTCTGGCCGGCGTCCCGCAGATTGACGACTCGCTCACGGACGTCGCGTTGGCGATTGCCACGGTATCCGAGGGATACCAAGCCGGACTGGTCGACCCGACGCGCTGGGAGAAGGTCCGTTCGACCGGGCGAGCGCTGCTGGCGAGCGTACCGGATGTCGTCGACGCGGCGATCGCGGGCGACGATTGGTCGGCGCGCGCCGAGGCCGCCGCGGGCGTCGCCGCCCTGGCGCGACTCGACGCCGAAGCCGCGCGACCGCACGTCGAGAGACTCGCCGCGCTCGAGATCCCGGCAGCGCCGGCGAACGACGACGCCGCGTCGATCGCACGATTCGGACGCTTCGTGAAGCTCGGCGCCTCGCGTACCTCGACGGCGTTCGTACTGCCCGACGCGCCGGACGGGCTCGACGTGCGAGCCGCACTGTGGTGGTCGCTCGGGCGCTGACGCCCAGTCGGGTGACCGTCCGACGCCGCCTCGATCGCCAAGTTCGAGACCACGTTGTGGAAATCACCGCCGGGAGCAATTAGGCTGAAGCTCGGGGCTCGCGAGACGTTCTCGCGGGCCCCGATTCCCGTTCGGGAGCCCGGCCCATGTTGCTCGCCCTCATCCGCCTCGTCGCCCTCGGCGTCTTGTTCTACCTCGTGTACCGCCTGCTGGCGGCCGCGTTCAGCCCCGGAGGACGGTCGTTCCTCTCGCTGCCGAGCCGCGGCTCGGACTTCAAGTGCAAGACGTGCCGCCACTGCGCCAAGCTCTTCGACGACGGCAGCCTCTGCCGCTACGGGAGCCGCGAGACGTACAAGAACCCGACCCACATCAGCAACTGCATCGACTACGAGCGGCGCTGACGAGCCGCGGCGACCGCTCCTCTCGGCGCGCACGGGGCCAAACACTTCCCGAGCCGCACACTTCCCAAATCGCCGCGCGAACGCTACACCATTCCACGATGCCGCAGACGCCCGCGAGCGCGTCACCATCGCTCGAGGCGCGGCGAAGCGGCCAGGACCCCGGACTTCTCGGATGCGAGCGCTGCGACCGGCCTCGCGTCCACGCTACTCGACGGAGACCCGAGCCATGATCGATCTGCTCCACATCGCGCGCACCGAAGCAGCCGACCCCCGCGGTCTGCTCGATCTCCTCGGCAAGATGTACGAGCCGAGCGACGTCCGCCCCGAAGGCCACCCGGATGCCGTGATCTGGCAGGGCGGCGACTTCTCCAAGGGCGTGAATCCGGTGGCCCACACGCTGACCGACGCGTATGCGCTGCTCGGGACGATCGCGGCGATCGACGTGGTAGGGCTGCCGTTCTACGCGGTGCCGATGTGGGCGCAGTACCGTCACGACACGAAGCTCGCGCCGCTCGCGTGGTTCGGCAACATGCCGTGCACGTCGATCAAGTGGTCGACCGCGGGCGATGCGTACGTCGACGACGGTAGCGGCAACAAGGTCGTGGTGATGGGCAAGTCGGGGAATGCGCCGCTTCGCACGATGGCCGGTGTCTACTGCAACGTGCGACCCTACGGAACCATCACGGTCGTTCGCTGCATGCCGTGCCTGCCCTACTCGCAAGACCGCGCGAAGTTCGACGTCGACGCGAAGTCCGGCATCATCCACTCCGAGATGAACACGCCGGGCATCCAGATGGCCTATGCGGGTCGCAAGTTCCTGCAGATGGTGCACGAAACGGGCAAGCTCGGGCGCGTCGCGTTCAAGCCGACGCAGGCCATGGAAGACGGCATCAACGCGGGCATCCTGTCGTGGCTCCTGCAGGGCACGAAGTTCGAGGTCGGACGCAAGTACGCCGTCGACGGCTACGTCGAGCACCGCGAACGCGTCGACCGCATCGTGAACCTGCTGCCCGCCGACTTCAAGGCCGGCATGGAGAACTGGGGCGGCCGCGTCGAGCAGCACATTTCCGACACCAACTACGGCATCCTGCTGTGGGACCTCATCGAGAAAAACGACGCGATCATCCTCGCCACCGACCTCGACGGCGACCGTCTCACCGACCTTCTCGCCGACTGCTCGGATCCGCTGCGCCACTTCGGTCAGCTCGTCCTCGACCACACGGGCCAGAAGGACAAGAAGATGCGCGACCTGTGGGGCGAGATGGGCTACACCACCGGCAACGGCCGCGACATGACGTCGGTCATGCACCGCATGGCGGGCCCGCCCATCCACGAGCAGACCCTCGGCTCGGCCGACGCGATGCTGCTGCGTCTTCTCGACGGCGACGAATCGATGGGCGGCACCAAAAAGCCCTACGACCCGCGCATCCACTTCGTCCTCATCCGCGACGCCTACGTCGACGCCAACCCCGACAACAAGAAGCTCCACGCCTGGCTCGACGACATGCTCGCCAAGTTCGACGAAGTCTACGCGGGCGAACGCCCGGGCTTCCTCGAAGGCTACAAGGCGCTCAAGGAGAAGATCACGCCGTACGCGTGATCTCTGCAGCCCCTCGAATAACAGCGATTCCGTCCGCGCACCAGGCTATCCGCGTTTTCGACCTTCTCTTCGCTGTTGTCACTCGAGCGGTCTCGTTGGCCGATCGGATGGCAGATCATCGCAGCTCGCAAGCTGCCCCTGGCCGCGAAACGCGATCAACCAAACCGTCTTGCTCTCTTCATCAATCGTGAACAAGAGAACCGCGCTGCCTACAGGAAGCTGCCGCACGTCGTAATCCACGCCTTCGTTTTCTTCGGCCAATGCGCATCGCATTGGGAACGTCTCGAGCGTTTGGATCGCTTCGAACATTCGTTGCAGCCACCGTGTGGCGTTCAGCGGCTCTTGCCGTACCAAAGCGATGAACTTCGCTTGTTCGTAGATCGCGGTCTCTGCTGCCCGGGTCAGTTCGACCGCGTATTCGTTCATCGATCAAGCGTCAATCCAAGCCGGTCCGCAATCTCCCGCAAAGCCTGCTCGGCGGGCTTGGTCCGTCCTTCGCGGATGTCTTCCATGCTGCGCTTCATCATGGCCAGAGTCGCAACTCTCTGTTGCTTCTGTTCGTGATCGCGCAGCGCCTCTCTGATGAGCTCGCTGCGGTTGCCGTAAAGTCCGGATTCGACCTGGGCGGCGATGTAGCTCTCGAAGTGTTCGCCCAGTGAGATGCTGGTCTTGCTCATGGCAGTCGCTCTCCTGGTTCACCTTGACACCCCAGAATACCCCAATGGGGTACCCTGAGCAAGCAGGGCCTGAGCAAGCAGGGCCTGATCAAGCAAGGCCCGGGCAAGCAAGGTCTGAGCAAGTTGCACATGGAGAACAAGATCACGACTCTTCGAGACCGATTGCGTATCCCACGACCTTAGCCACCGAAGGAGCGCTCGGGTTGCACGCGTTTTCACACTCGCGGGCCCTTGCCCTTGCGACGGCGGAGCGCCTCGAGCCGCGGCTACCGCCGGATGCGGAAGTGGTGGGCACGAACGAGCATCGCGCCTGCGTCGCGCTGGATGCGGTGTCCGCGAAGGGAGGTGATCAGGCGGTCGATGAAATCGAGCGTGAAGTTCGCGACGAGGCCGCAGAACGCGACGGTCTTGAGATTCACGAGCACGCCGAAGATCGTGAAGGGCGCCACGAACAGATCCACGATCGCGATGAAGAAGAGCGCGACGAGCATGAGATCGAAGTTCGTGACGATCGAGCGCACCTTCGACAGGAAACTGCCGTACGACGCGGGTGCGGCGGTACCGTCGGCGCAGGGCTTCTCGGCGAGATCCTCTTCGGTGACGCCTTCCGTGAGTTGACGGTAGGAGCGATCGTCGGGATCGGGATCGCGCTGCAGCACGAGGCGGCTCGCGAGGAGCGCCGGCAGTTCGCGGATCATCTTCGAGAGCACGCTGCTCGACAGACCGAGCCATGCGATGCCGAACATCCAGAACGACCCCGTCGTGCGGTAGGCCGCGAGCCCGAAGCAGAAGAAGAACGCCGACTTGATGTAGAAGTGGAACAGATAGTCGTGCACGCTCCACACGACCTTCTCGCTCTTGTGGTAGCGCGCCACTTCGCCGTCGACGCAGTCGAACACGTAGTGCATCACGAGCAGAAAGAACCCGAGCACCGCAAGGCGATCCCCGCACAGCAGCAGCACCGAACCCGAGAGCCCCGAAATGAGCATGCCGAGCGTCGCGAGCGTCGGACTCCATCCCATGCGGATGAAGAGCCGCGTGATGTAGATCGACGCATGGTCTCCGAGCAGCATGCCCGAGATGTCGTTGTATCTGCGGACCGGCTCTTGAACCTTCTTGCGGAGCTCTCCGATCGACTCCACCACGTCGACACGTCCTCGTTGTTTGGCGAATGGGTTTTGCCGGGCTCGGGCTCAGGCCGCGAGCCCTCAGCTCAGACGTCGAGCTTGCGGGACTTCTTCTTCAGCCATCGACGCACGCTGCGATTGCCGAGCCGCCAAAGCGCACGCAGCTTCGAGCGCTCTTTCGCGTTGAAGAATCCGAAGGCGAACAGGGTCGCGGGGAACGCGGCCAGGATGGCTCCCTTGATCGGCACCATCACCCACGGCGACTGCACGGGGATCATGCGGCTGAGGGCGTAGAGCCCCGCCGCGAGGAGCACGGGCGACAGCAATCGCCCGACCTCGTAGCGCACCGGCAGCAACCGTTCCGACACGAGGTACGCCGCGGCCGCCAGAACCGCGAACGACCCCAGCGTCGTCCAGGCCGCGCCAATGTACCCGAGACGCGGCACGATGAGAAGATTCGACACCACGTTCACCACCGCAGCCCCGGCCGTGAGCAGCGTCAGGTACCCGGTGCGCTCCTTGACGAAGAACCCCGTCTGCAGGAGCTGGCACATCGCCCAGAAGCAGTAGCCGCAGAGAAGGATCGGGATCGCGGTCCAGGCCTCGTGGAACGTCGGGTCGGGCACGAGGACCACCACGAACTCCCGCGCGAACAGCGCGCAGGCGAACGAAGTCCCCGTGATGAGCAGCACGAAGTACGTGATGAACTTGCGGCACAGGTGGATCACCCGGCCTTCGTCGTGGATCGAGAAGATGTACGGGAACCAGATCAGCCCGAACGACTGCAACATGAGCGCATTCACCATCGACCCGAACTTGTAGGCGAGCCCGTACAGGCCGAGGTCGTTCTCGGTCAGGAGCTCCTTGATCACATAGCGGTCCGCCTGATGGAGCGCGAACATGCTCAGTCCACTCACGATCAAAGGCGCGGAAAACTTCGCGATGCGCTTGGCCATGTCCCAGCGGAACCGGTACGGGAGCTTCGTGAGGATCACGGAGGTGAGCCCGAGACTGATGAGGATCTCGCCCGCGAGCACGCTGTACAGCGCTCCATAGTGCTCGAGCCCGAGCCCGACCATGAAGACGATCTTCAGCGCGATCTCGAGGATCAGCTTGACGATCTGCAGCGCCCCGTAGGTGGCCGACATCTCGCGGAGCTGCAGATACCGCATCCCCACCTGGCCGTTGAGCTGGAAGAAGAGGATGACCATCGCGAGGCGAAGGATCGGGGCGTCTTCGACCGAGGGCATGATCTGCGCGGCGAGCGGCGTGGCGAACACGAGCGCGAGCGCCATGGCGATGCCGCTCGTGATCGCGAGGATCGTCATCGTCGTCGTGACGAGCGCGGCGCGGTCGTCGCCCTCATCGTAGCGCGTGAAGAACTTCGACATGCCGTGCAGCAGGTTCACGCCGAGGAGCTGCGCGGCGATGACGATGACGACGTTGGCGTAGTCGAGCACGCCGTAGTTCGCGGTCCCGCCGACGTAGCCCGTCACGAGCGGGATCAACGCGAAGCCCGCGACCTTGTGCACGGCCGGGCCGACCGCGTAGATCAGCGAGTGTTTCGACAGTCGTTTGAACGCTTCGTAGAGCATGCCAGGG
>JAUIME010000168.1 GCA_030433195.1 bacterium | reverse complement strand
CTTTAAGCTCAACGACAGGACTCAGGCGTCCAATCGCTTCGAGCGAGTCTTGTTCGTCGATCCGAGCCGCGAACGATCGCTGAAATACTATCTCGAATGCCGCCGTATTCTCGATCTCGAACTGCACAAGTCTCGAGACGAGGAGACGAAGGGCAACAAGCCGAACTGACCCGTAGTCGTTTTCGTGGACGCGACCTCGAATGCCGCATCGGCGCGAGTCGTTCTACCGCCACGACAGGGTCGACCGGCGGATACGTCCGGCCCAATCTGTTCTAGCCAACGCCAAGAGGAGCCATCGATGACACGCATCACAGGATCGATCCTGATTCTCGGTCTCGTTCTCGGAATGTTCCGAGGCGCTGCCGTCGCCGAAGAGACGAAGCCGCTACTCGAAGTGTTCTCCGACGGCGACATGCGCCGGCTGACGGGCCTCCTCGAGAAGTACCTCGAGGAAGATGCCGCTTCGCCGAAGAAACTCGACGCTCGCGAGCGATTCGAGAAAGAGCTCGAGCGCGCGATCGAGCGCAACGATGCGCAAGGTTACCTCAAGGACATGGAGTTCCTCGGCAAGCTCTTCACCGACTCCGAGCCCAAAGAGGCGCGCGCGGCGAAGGGCCGAGTGAAGGACTACACGGCGGAGGAGAACATCGCCGGCCAGGAGTGGTCGGTCGAGTACCACATGTACGTGCCTCGCGACTACGATGACGACGGCGAGCCGATGCCGTTGATCGTCGGTCTCCATCCGGCGGGCAAGACGGGCGAGTGGTACCTCGAAGAAGTCTTGAATGACGAGACCATGCGCGAGAAGTACGTCATCGTGTGCCCGACGCTCGCCGAGGGCGAGAGCTGGCACGAGATGAACGGCATCATCAAGCTTCTCGGGTTGGTCATGAACCAGGTCAACGACGAGTACTTCGTCGACCGTGACCGCACGTTCCTCGACGGCTACGCCGATTCGGCCACGTCGGCTTGGATCCTCGGGTCGTCGTTCCGCGACCTGTTCGCCGGAGTCGTCGCTCGATCGGCGGGTCCCGGCGACGCGATCGTCGAAGGCAACATGCGCTACGTCGGCGCGTTCTGCGTCCTGGGCTCGGATGACGCGAAGGCCGACGTCGAGGCCACGCGCAAGAAGATCGACAAGCTCGCGCAAGAGAAGCACCCGGTCGTCCTGCAGGAAAAGGCGGGGCAGGGCGAGTCGACGTTCACCGACGTCAACCCGGAGATCGTCGCTTGGCTCGAGGGCCAGAGCCGCGCGCTCTTCCCGTCGCACGTCGACATTCGCACCCGTCAGCGCATGTTCGGCCGCGGATATTGGGTCGCCGTGACGAAGACCGAGACCGCCACCGACCCCGAGTCGGGCGAACCGCTGCTGGCTCGACTCGAAGCCGTCGCCAACAAGACGGACAATCGAATCGACATCACGAGCGACAACGTCTACGAGGTCGAGCTGTTCCTCAACGACGACATCATCGATCTGGATCGTCCGTTCACGATCTACGTGAACGGCGAGAAGACGTGGAACGGCATCAAGGAGCGCGACTGGCGCTACCTGCTCGATCGCTACCAAAGCAGCGGCGACGCGACGCGCTTGTTCACGACGTCGATGGTCGTCGATATCAAAGCGAACTGACGAACGTCGATTTGACGAACGCCAGACGGATGAATGCGCTACGGACGAAAGACCCGTGGGTCGCGTCGTTCGAAGGCGATCGATCCTTGCACCGATGAAATCACAACGCCCGGCGGGGCCCCTCGCCGGGCGTTTTCTCGTGGAACGCCCGGCTCGCCACGAAAGCATGATCGACCGTGCCGAGACTCGGGCGTGCGTCCTGTCCGTCCCTTCGAGGAGGCCCGCGTCATGCATCGAATCTTCCTGGTAGTCGTCGTCACCGTCCTTGCCGTTGCCATGCCGTCACGCTTCGGTGGGGCCGAAGAGATCCTCCTGCGCGACGGGCGGACATTCGACGTCACGGTCGACAGTACCGAGCCCGACAGCATTCGCGTTCGCGTCGAGGGTTCGACGTCGGGGACCGTCGACGTGCCCGCGCGCTCGTTCGATCCGCATTCGTTCTACGACGTTCGCTCGCGACACATGGAAGCGACCGCCAAGAACCATCTTCAGCTCGCGAAGTATTGCGCCGAGCAGGGACTCTTCGCGCGGGCGCGCTCGCAGGTGGAAAAGGCGCGACGTCTCGACGCGGACTACGTCGAACGCAAGATGGCGCTCCCGGATCTCGTCGAAGGCGTCGCCTCGTCGATCGTCGGATCGGCGGCCGCGTTCCTCGCCAAGGGAGACCTCGATGAAGCCAAGCGGTACGCTTCGACCGTGTTGACGGACTTCCCCGAAACGCCGGCCGCCGAAGAAGCCGGCAAGCTCATCGCCAAGATCGAGGTCGCACGAGCCGCCGACGAGGCTGCCGAGTTGCAGGCCGCTACCGAAGCGTTGAAAGACCAGGAGTCGAGCGCGCGAAAAGCACTCGACACCGAAGTGCGCCCGCTGGTTCGTCGCTACGAAGCCGCGCGCAAGCTTCACGACGACGCGCTCCGTGAAAAGAGCACGTCGCGCTCCATCGAGATGTTCGAAGCCGCGGCCAAGCAGTTCGAGGCGGTCCTCGAGAGCTCCACGAAGCTCGCGAAGAAGCACGAAGACAACGCCACCCTCTCCAAGGAAATCAACCGCGCCCGCGAACGCGTCACGGCCGATGCCGTCGGCGCCTGGGTCAACGCAGGCGGTGTCGAGCTGTCGCGCGGCAGCATCAAGAAGGCGGGGGACTACGGAAAGAAAGCGCTCGCGCTCGATCCGAAAAGCCCCGCGGCCACAGCCTTCCGATCCCGCGTCGAGCTCGCTGCCGCGACGTCCGACAAGTACTGGCGCACGCGACGCCGTTGACCCCGTCCGAGCTGCGAAGGTTCCGCCGACCCGAACCGACGTTCCATCTCACGAAGTAGCGGTGTCACGCTGTCGTCAAATAGTGATGTCACCAAAGAAAGCGGGGCGGCCGAAGCCGCCCCGCTTTTTTGTTGCATCGGGATGTATCGAGGACCGGAAGACGGTCCCAGTACCGAACACGATCAGGTGATCGTCAGAACTTCCTGCATGGCTTCCACCATCGCGCGGTAGTTGTTGTCGATCGAGATCACGTGCAGCACCGGAAGGAGTTCGTCTTCCGCGACGACGCCGAGCGCCACCGTAGCGTGCGCGCGAGCGAGGTCGGCAACATCCTTGTCGTTGCGGATCATGTTCGTCAAGGCTTCGATCGCCGTGTAGTCACCGATGTAACCCATGGCGAGCGCGGCCGAGCTCTGGACGTATTCGGTGTTGGCCTTGTCGATGACTTCCGACAGCAGCGCCACCACGTCCTTGTCGCCCATGAGACCGAGCGCCGTCGCTGCAGCACGCTGCAGATCCGGGTCCTTGACGCGCTCCGTGACGACCTGCTTGATCGCCGGGATCGCGGCCTTCGCCTGCATCATGCCGAGCGCGACCGCGGCGTATCCGCGGAGGCTCTCGTCGTTCTTGCCGAGCATGATCTTCACGAGCTCGTTCTCGACGACCTTGTCACCGACGATGCCGAGCGCGATGCAGAACGCACCCTTGCTGCTCGCCGACTTCGACTTCTGCAGACCTTCGCGAAGCATGCCGACGACCTCGGACTGCTGATCCGAGTTCTTGGCCAGGATCGCGAGCGCGAGCGCACCGAACGACTGGAACGAACCCGTCTCCGAGTCGACGACGCCCTTGAGCGTCTTCATGGCTTCCGGACCGCCGATCTTGCCGAGCGAGATGCACGCCCAGTTACGACCCTGCGGATCCGAACCCTTGTCGACCTCGTTCTCCAGGTACTTGATCGTGGCGGCGTCGTCGTCCTTGCCGAGGAGGCCGAGAGCGATGAGCGCCGAACGCTTCACGTGGAGACTTCCGTCGCGCAGAAGCTTACGGATGATCGGAGTCGCCTGCTGGTCGCCGATCTTGCCGAGCGACGTCGCCGCGTAGCTGCGGATGAAGTCGTCGACGCGCTGGTTGTTGACGATCTCGATGAGCGGACCGACCGCATCCTTCGCGGCCGAACCCATGATGCCGAGACCGACGATCGCGCCGATCGGGACGTCCTTGTTGGACTCGCGACGGCTCGGGTTGGCAATCTCGAGGAGGTCAGGGACCGCCGCCGGATCGCCGATGAGGCCCATCGCGAAGCCGGCGAACGCGCGCGTACGGAACGGCACGCCCTGCGGACGCTTCACGAGCTGCTTGCCCTCACGCGTGTCCTTGATCAGGTCGCGCAGGACGGGCAGACCCGCCGGCTCACCGAGGATGCCGATGGCCAAAGCCGCCGACTCGCTCACCTGCTTGTGGTTGTCGCCCAGCGTCTCGATGAGCGCCGGGAGCTGCGCCTTGTCGCCGGCCTTGCCGAGGGCGATGACCGCCGCGGCGCGCACATCGAAGTGCTTGTCCTTCAGCGCTTCTTCGAGTACGGGGAGGACCTTCTCGCGGATCGCCTTCGTCGTGGGACGCTGCGACGCGGAAGCATCTTCCTTCTTGTTGTTCCCGAGCAGCCAGTCGGCCGAACCCGAGATCGCCTCACGCTTGGCGAGACTCTCCTTGAGGTTCAGGAACGGCTCACGGTTGTAGCCCCACCAGAACTCCCAGCGCTCGAAACCTTCCGACTTGGCAGCCTTTCGGCCACGCATACCCGGAGTCGTCGCACCGGCGCGAGCGCCGGCACCTGCCGTACCACCAGGGCCCGAGCGCGGGCCGATGGCCGGACCACCACCCGCAACGCCGCCACCGGCGCCCGGGGTCGAACCACCCGGCAAGCCACCGCCGCCGGTTCCGCCACCGCCGGTCGTCGGCGGGGGGGTCGGGTCGCTCGGCGTACGCCCCGTCGGGGGCACCTGGCCGGCAGGCCCTCGGTAGTTACCGCCATGCGCGTACGCGAGGTTCTGGAACCCGTCCAGGACGAGAACCAGCGTGCCCGCGATCGCGAGGCTCCACAACACCTTCTTCATTTCGAATTCCTCCCTGTGAAGATTCGACCGGCGCACTCGGGGTCGCACGGCGCCGTATTCCATAAGATGGCTCTTTACGAGTCGCAGCCATCTCAGTGAGCAAAGACTGTTCCGTTCGGGGGCAGGAAAACTGGGAAACCCCCTCCCGCTGGACCGCTCTAGGTGCTACGATCTGCGCGAGTTACGAGCGTCGCCAAAAATTGGTGCCGAGTCGGGCCGGCGAGCTCGACTCGAGACTCTCAAACAGCGTTACCGGAAGGTATCAGACCGGAACGAGCGGTAACCCAGCCCCAGCAGTCGCCGGAGTCAGGAAACCTTCCGAGCCTGCAGGCGGGAACCGCCTCGGCAGCTCGCGTACCGCCCAGCCTCGGGGATCGCCCCCTTGGAGATCGAATGGCCAAGCCCGCAGACAATTCACGACGACGACGTAAGTTATACGACATCACGGGCCTCGAATCGAGGATGCCTGGTGTCGATCTCGACGAGCTTCTCCCCCAAGCGCACGAAATGCGCCAGCTCGACGGGATCCTGCACTACGACGCCGAAGAGAAGGTCGTCGTGGGCGAGAGGATCGTCACGGACCGCGAATTCTGGGTCCGCGGCCACATTCCCGGGCGCCCGCTCTTGCCCGGAGTCCTCCTCATCGAGGCGGCTGCCCAGCTCTGTACGGTCTACTACCGCCTGGCCCGGCCGGAGGCGACCGAGACGTTCATCGGGCTGGCGGCGATCGACGGGATCCGGTTCCGGGCGGCCGTCACCCCGGGGCAACGCCTCGTCCTCATCGCCAAGAACAAGGCGATCCGCTCCCGGGCCGCCTACTTCGATACCCAAGCGATCGTCGACGGGACCGTGATCTTCGAGGGGACCATCACGGGAATCGAAGTCTGACGCCGGCTCGATGCACGGGCGTCGTCGAGGGCGGGAGCGCGTGGCCGGAAGCGGCTGCGCAAACGGAAAAAGGGGACCGGACTCGAGGTCCGGCCCCCCTGGGGTCTGACTCAGACGATTCGATCGAGACCGAATCGTGATCTTGCGTCGTTAGGGCAGGTGATCGCCGTCGCCGATGAGCAGCTCGAGGCCGTCCATGTTGCCCGTGTAGTGCAGGGCGTGACCGGCGGCGAAGTCAGCCGACGTGATGAACTGCGCGAAGACACCGAGGACGCCCGGGACAGCTTCGCCGACCGGGTTACCGGCACCGTCCGTGAGGCGGCGCGGGGTGATCGAGACCCAACCCGTTTCGACGGGCGGGGCACCGAGCTCTTCGCGGTCACCCTGGAGGTTCTGGGCGATGAGCGAGATGTCGCTCAGGCGACCGCTCCACCAGCAGACGAAGTCGAACGAGCGCGAGTACTTCACTTCGATGTTGTTCCAGAAGAGGAGCGCGATGTCGGTGGCGTAGACGCCGCCGCCCGTGCTCATGAGCGTGAGCTGGTTGTCGAAGTTGCCGGTCTCTTCGAAGAACGAATCGACCATGACGGTTTCCGGGAACTCGCTGTACTCGGAGCCATCGAAGTCGAGGGCGCCGTCGTCGTCACCGTTGTCCGCATCCGGGTTGTCGAGATCGCAAGGATCGCTCGAGTCACCGGCGAGGAACGCGTACGGGGTGTACGAGAACAGGAAGTTCAGGTCCGACTGGACGACGATCGCCGAGCCGATGAGCTCGTCGAACGCGGCGAGTTCCTGCGTGGTCGGATCGAGCGCGGCGACGAGCAGGAAGCCCGCTTCGCCTTCCGGGTTGTGCTGATCCGCGACGACGCAGAGCGTGTCGCCCGGCGTCAGGAACTCATAGCGGTCGAACTCCACCCACGTCTCACCATCGACGTAGATGTAGTGAAGCATGATGTCGCCCTGACGGACGTCCGAGTTTTCGCAGTATTCGGTGTTCGTGTTCAGGTTCGTGACGCAGATCACGGTTCCCGAGCCGGGAGCCGAATCGAAGAGCGGATAGACGAGCGCGCTACCGGGCTGCAAGTGCACCGGTTGGGCGGAAGCCACCGCCGACAGGAGCAGCGCAGCGAGCAGCGCTCCGACGACTTTCTTCATGCTAGTCATGGATGATCCTCCTAAAGATTCCATATCCATGGTGAGAACGGCACGGTTCCCACCCAACAGTTCGTTCAGATTTCGATGAACAGCGTCGACGGCCTCAGCCGCCGGTCGAGTGACATGGCAAGTGCCATTCCGGTCGGTGTGGGGACGTGTCGGGGGAGCGACGGATCCGTGGAGGAGATGGGGGGTTACGAGCGGCGGGTTTTTTTCGGAAGGGGGAATCGCGCCTCGAGAGCGCCGAGAAGCGACCGGAGAATGTCGATTTTCGTGAGCGTCGAACGCCCGGATGTCGAACGAAATCGACACCGACACCCGCCGGGTGGGGCGCGTCGTGTCGCATCGGGATGGGGACGGGCCGCGTAGCGATTCGATACGAGTCGGCGTCGATCGGTCGTGTGCCGGACGCCGGTCGAGCGCGCAGTGGGAGAGGAAAGGAGCCGGTTCTCAACAGTCTTCGTTGGCGAGCATCAAGTTCTTCATCCAATCGACCATAATGAAAGAAGCGAGACTGCTCACCCTGGAAGAAGACGGTGCGCACCTGGCTCCTCGATGCGTGAATCGAGGAGAGGCCCATCCCCTCGGGCCGACCGGGTCCCCGGAGAAGCGCGCCGGCTCATCCGAAAATCCCTGGACCCCCTGGATGAAGAATCGTGTTCTGCTCGTTCGCGACGAGCACGAGGGCACGCTCGGATTGCGTACGGCCCTCACCTCGACGGAAGCCGAATGGGAGACGGCTTTGGTCGAGAACGGCCGCTCGGCGCTCGATCATCTCGAAGCCAATCCCTGCGACATCGTCGTCACGAGCTCGCGCATTGCCGACATGCTCGGGACCGATCTGCTCGATCGCGTGAAGGAGCGATTTCCGACGACGGTGCGGATGCTCGTCTCGCAGAAATCGGACTGGGACAGTGATCTTCAGTCTCCCGGATCGGTCGATCAGATCTTGTCTCATCGCGCCGACTCCTGCGAGTTTCGACGCGCGGCCGACCGAGCCGTCCGGCTCCGTACGCTCACCGACGACGCGCGCCTGCGTCGTATCGTCGAGCAGGTCCGTGTCCTGCCGAGTCTGCCGAGCCTCTACATGCAGGTCGTCGACGAGATGAACTCGGACGACCCCTCGATCGCTCGAGTGGGCGAGATCGTGTCCCACGACGTCGCGATGTCGGCGAAGATCCTGCAGCTCGTCAATTCGCCGGCGTTCGGAACGCGGAACCGAATCGCGGATCCCGTCCAGGCTTCGGTGTTCCTCGGGCTCGACCTCATCAAGGGACTCGTGCTTACGGTGAAGCTGTTCGATCGAATTCGCGAGCACTCGTTGCCGTCGTTTCCCTTCGAGGAGCTTTGGGAGCACAGCTTCCGCGTGGGCTCGTACGCGCGGCTCATCGGCAAGGACGCCGGATGCTCGCGGATCGAGCTCGATCTCTGTTTCACATCGGGCCTGCTGCACGATCTCGGCAAACTGATCTTCGTGTCGAACCTCGCGGACAGCTATCTCAACGTACACGAGATCGCGATGTCGAACGACATCCCGCTGCACGTCATCGAACGCGAGACGTTCGGTACGACGCATGCCGAGCTCGGCGCCTACCTCATGGGCTTGTGGGGTCTCGATCAGGAGATCTTCGACGCCGTGCTCTTCCATCACGGGCCCGTAGACCTCGGGGCGGCCGTCCCGTTCGCGCCCGTCGATGCCGTCTTCGTCGCCAACGCGATCGAGCGAATGGGCGACGACGACGATCCCGATGCGCCCGCGCTCGTGCCGGTGATCGAGCACCTGGAGCGTCGCGGCTATGCGGGTGCACTCGGAGCGTGGCGACGCATGTGCCTCGAGACGCGCGAAACGACGTCCTGACGCTGGCTGCGGCGGGCGACACCTGCGCGGCTTCGCCCGGC
>JAUIME010000949.1 GCA_030433195.1 bacterium | reverse complement strand
GCGGCGCGGCGACGTACGGATCCTGCGCGAGCGCGCCGATGGCGGGCGTCCCTCGGTCATCCGGTTCGACCTCTCCGAGATCACGGTTGCGGAGAAGGTGGAGAACGACATCCGC
The DNA here is from genome assembly GCA_030433195.1 of bacterium. Taxonomy (GTDB): domain Bacteria; phylum Planctomycetota; class JACOTG01; order JACOTG01; family JAUIME01; genus JAUIME01. The sequence goes on along the minus strand of JAUIME010000949.1, from coordinate 1,563 downwards.
ATCCGCGCGGGCGACACGATCGTGATCGCCGATCCGGCGACGCCCGACGCGTGGATCTACATCGGCGGTGCCGTGCGCAAGCCCGGGCGCTATCCGCTCCTTCGCGGCGATCGGCTGACCGCCTTGCGTGCCGTGGTCGCGGCCGGCGGGTTCGCACCCGAGGCGGATCCGGGCTCGGTCCGGCTGCTTCGAACGGGTGGCGAGGGGTCCGAAACGCGACGGCTCGATCTGCGGGCCGCGGTTTCGAAGGATCCCGGCCAAGACGTCGAACTCGCTGCGGGCGATGTGCTTGTCGTCCCCGGCGGCGTGTTCTGATCGACCGGATCCGGAATCGCTTCTCGTTCCTGACGTGCTCGACCGATCCTGCCGGCGGCCGCGCTCGAGAGTTCTCGAAGGCCGATCGGCCGCTTTCGTCACGGATCGCGCCGTGGTGGTCCGGCGTGGATCGCAGTCGCGAGAACGATCGGAACTCATTGAATTCCAACGGTTTCGAGGCGAGCGCTCAAGCTTGACCGACGTTTGCATCGAAGTATAATCTGCCGAACTCGACGCGGGTGAGGCTGCCTCGCCGCCCGCGTTTCCACCCGCATCCGTTTCCACCGTATCGAGTGGCTTGGCGGTCGGGGGTGGGACGCGCTCCGGAGGCGCGTTCGCGTTCCGACCCGTTCGAGCGGGCGGATGCGCGCGGTACGACCACGAAGTCTCGTCACGAATCACGTCTCGAACCATGGAAGCGCGGGGCGACGGAGTTCCGCCGGGCCGCAGTTCCCGATCGATCGACCGATCCCAACTCTAGCGAAGGTCTCCTCACCGATGCCCAGAGCCGTCATCACCGGCGGAGCCGGTTTTCTCGGATCCCACTTGTGCGAGCTGCTGCTCGACGAGGGGATGGAAGTCATTTGCCTCGACAACTTGCTCACGGGGGACGTGAACAACGTCGCTCACCTGTTCGAGCACGAGCGCTTCAAGTTCATCAAGCACGACGTGACCGAGTACATGCACGTCAAGGGGCCGGTGGACTACATCCTCCACTTCGCCTCGCCCGCGAGCCCGATCGATTACCTCGAGTACCCGATCCAAACGCTCAAGGTGGGGTCGCTCGGAACCCACAAGGCGTTGGGGCTCGCGAAGGAAAAGGGCGCGCGGTTCCTGCTGGCGTCGACCTCCGAGGTCTACGGCGATCCGAACGTCCACCCGCAGACCGAGGACTACTGGGGCAACGTCAACCCCGTGGGGCCGCGCGGCGTTTACGACGAAGCGAAGCGCTTCGCCGAGGCGATCACGATGGCGTACTGCCGGTACCACGGCGTGGCGACGCGCATCGTGCGGATCTTCAACACCTACGGCCCGCGTATGCGGCTCAACGACGGCCGAGCGCTGCCGACCTTCATGAGCCAGGCGCTTCGCGGCGAGAACGTCACCGTGTTCGGCGATGGCTCGCAGACGCGCAGTTTCTGCTTCGTCTCGGACCTCGTTCGCGGGATCTACCGACTGTTGCTCTCCGACGAGACGCTCCCCGTCAACATCGGGAACCCGTCCGAGATGACGATCCTCGAGTTCGCC
>JAUIME010000167.1 GCA_030433195.1 bacterium | reverse complement strand
GAAAATGGCGACCGACTCCTCCGCCCCCGAGAACTTGAAGAAGAGCGTCTGCACGAGGATGCCCGCCGCGACGAGCCGCAGAATCCAAGACAGGGCCAGCAGCGATCCACGGGGGGACGAATTCGACGGGGTCATCTCTCGATCTCCTGATCTCGGTCGGCGCTTGCGCGTGCTCGGCAGTCGATCTCGACCCTCGAGATCCTCCTCCGAGCGGCTCCTCCGCGGCGCTCGTCCGGTCCGATGCGGGATCGAATGGCGAGTTACACCACCTGCCACTTCCCGATGCTATTCTCGGCGTATGAAGATACGACAGGAGACCTCCGCGGCCTGCCTCTTCGTGTGCACGCGCGGCTCGAAGAAGAAGAGCAGCACCTGCAAGGGGCGCGGTGCGAGCGGCGTCGTGAAGGCCATCAAGAAGGAGCTCGAGAAGCGCGGGCTCCACAAGCGCGTCCGCGTACGCAAGACGGGCTGTCTCGGGCACTGCTCCCGCGGCCCGATCATCCTCTCGTACCCCGATCGCGAAATCCTCATGAGCGTCGACAAAAAAGAGGCGGCCGACGTCGTCGACCGCCTCCAATCCTCAATCACCTTCGCGAACCGCCGCGCTCCGGGCTATCGCTCGGTCGGTGGGTAGTACTTCGGACGCTCCTTCGCCTCTCGCTTCTCGAGCTCGGCGAGCGCCACTTCGACGGCCTTCTCGAGCTGCGGATCGCGCCCCTCGATGACCGCCTTCGGCCACTGCGTGACCTCGTAATCCGGCGAGGCGCCGACGTTCTCGACCGCCCACTTGCCGTCGGCGTCCATCACGCCGAAGCTCGCGGCGGTGACGCTGCCGCCATCCATGAGCGGCGGATACCCCGAGATCCCGACGAGACCGCCCCACGTACGGCGGCCGACCAGCTTGCCGATGCCGGACTTCTGGAACGCCCACGGCATCCAGTCGCCGCCCGATCCCGCACGCTCGTTGATGATCATGACCTTCGGCCCGTCGAGCGTCGCGAACGGAGATCGCGCGAGCCACTGCTCACGATTCATCCAGTACGAGATGACGTCGCGCGACAGCACGTCGATGACGTAGTCGGCGACCTTGCCCCCGCCGTTGAATCGCTCGTCGAGGACGAGGCCTTCCTTGTCGACCTGGCTGTAGAAGTCGCGGTCGAACGACGCCATTCCGGCGCCGCCCGTGTTCGGCATGTAGATGTACGCGAGCCGGCCGTCCGACAGTTCGTCGACGCGGCGGCGGTTGTCTTCGATCCACGCGAGTCGGCGTAGCCCGCCCTCGCTCCCGATCGGAACCACGATCGACGTCCGCTCGTCGCTGCCGTCGGCGCTCTTCGAAACCGTGAGCGAAACCTGCTTGCCCGACATGTCCGCGAACGCTTCGTAGAAGTTGTCGTCGGTCGTGAGTTCACGGCCGTTGACACGCAAGATGTAGTCGCCTTCGTTCACGTCGACGCCGGGCTCGGTGAGCGGCGACCGCATGCCGGGGTTCCAATTCTGCCCGTCGTAGATCCGCACGACACGGAAGCGGCCCGAGTCGGCCTCGATGTCGGCTCCGAGAAGACCCGTCGACACTCCGCCGTTCGGTCGCGGCGCATCGCCGCCCCCGACGTAGTTGTGTCCGCACGCGAGCTCGCCGATCATCTCGCCGATGACGACGTTGAGATCGTCGCGGTGCGCGACGTGCGGCAGGAACGCACTCCATCGCGTCCACATCGCGTCCCAATCGACGCCGTGCATGTTCGGGTCGTAGAAGTAGTCGCGCTCGATGCGCCACACCTCGCGCAGGATCTGCGGCCATTCCTCGGACGGGTCGATGCGGATCTTGGCGTTGCGTACGTCGAGCGACTTCTTCTTGCCGCCGTTCGCATCCATGATCGTCCAGGTCGAGCCGCCCGTGAGCAGCCACTTCCCGTCCGCCGAGACGTCGACCGACCGCACGCCGCTCGCGATGGTCTTCGCCTTGCGACTCTCGAAGTCGAAGCTCTTCAGCTCGGATCCCGAACCCCGCTCGAATTCGATGAAGAACAGCTTGTCCTTCGTGCAGGTAAGCCCCATGTACCCCCCGCTTCCGAGCGGAAGCGCGAGAATCCTCTGGTCGATCCCCTCGACGTCGATCGACGGCTCCTTGTCCTTCTCGTCGGACTCTTCGGATTCGTCGGAAGCCTTCGCGTCGTCGCTCTTCACGTCGTCACCGTCGTCACCGTCGGCATCTTCGTCACCGTTCGCCTCGTTCTCGGTGTCGTCTCCGTTGTCGTTCTCGTCTTTGCCTTCTTTCTCGTCGTCGGCCTTATTGTCGCCGCCCTTCTTCTTGTCGTCGCCGTCCTTCTTCTTGTCGTCGACCGCCTCGTCGCTTCGCGGCGCGAGCGGATTCTCACCGTCGGCCTTCAACACCGCGACGTAGAGGTTCGCATCCGAGTTGCGCACCGCCGACGTGTTCATGTCGAGACCGAACAGGCGCGGCCCGACGTCGACCGACGCCGAGAAGAACAGGTGCTTGCCGTCACCCGAGAACGCCGGATCCGACGCGAACGCGAACGCATCCGTGACCGTCGTCGTCGAACCGTCGGCGACCGAGTACAGCATGATCTTGTCGTAGGACGTCTCGGGATTGCGGTACTCGTAGGCGATCCAGTGGCTGTCGGGCGACCAGACGGCCGACGCTCGCAGCTCCCCGAGACTCCCCTGGTTGCGCACCACGTCGGTGACTTCCCCCGACTCGAGCGTCAGGTACGCGGTGCGGTTCGTCTTGTCCGTGAACAGGATGTGCTTGCCGTCCGGACTCCACACGAGGTTGCGGAAGAAACCGCCCTCCCCGAGGTCGTGCGCCTTTGCATCCTCACGGCCGAGGCGGTCGCGGATCATGAGCTGGTACTCGCCGCTCGCGTCGCTGAGCCAGGCGATCTTCTCACCGTCGGGCGACCACACGGGATCGCGATCGTGCGCGCCCGGCGACTGCGTGATGTTGCGGATGTCGCCGTGCTCTCGCGGCGCGGTGAGGATCTCGCCGCGCGCCTCGAAGACCGCTCGCTTGCCGTTGGGCGCGATCGAGGCGCTGCGCACCGACCGACCGACGTCTTCCCAGCGGGCGCGTGACGCGAGGCCGTCCGACAGCACGCGAATGTTCAAGCGCGTCGAGCGGTTCGTCGCGGGATCGTACAGATGGATGGCGCCGGCCTGCTCGTATGCGAGAACGCCGCCGCCCGCCGACATGTTGCGGATGTCGAAGTCCGTGAAATGCGTGATCTGCGTCGGCGACGCGGCGCCGGGGCGGAACTTCCACAGGTTCATCTGCCCGTCGCGGTCCGACGCGTAGTAGACGTCTTCGCCGATCCAACACGGGAACGTGTCCGATGCGTTCACGTGCGGCACGACCTCGACGTCGTGCGTGCGCGTGTCGTAGATCCAGATCTCGGCGACGCGACCGCCGCGATAGCGCTTCCACGTTCGGAACGCGTCGGCGTACGGCGTGTACGCGAGCTTCGACGCATCGCGGTTGTACGACGCGTGCGACACGCGCGGAACGAGCAACGCCTCGGGCGTGCCGCCGTCCTTGTGCACGGTGTAGAGCTTTCGCACGGGCGCGCCGCTGTCGCGCGAACTCGAGAAGAGAACGCGCTGCCCGTCCGGATGCCAGTCCTGGACGACGTCGCTACCCGGATGCCACGTGAGACGCCGCGGCGCGCCGCCGTCGGTCGAAATCACGTAGACGTCGGTGTTGCCCTCGTACTGCGCCGAGAACGCGACGCTTCGGCCGTCCGGGCTCAAGCGCGGCGACGATTCGTCGCCGACGTCACTCGTGAGTCGACGCGCGATGCCGCCGTCGCGTCCGACGATCCAAAGGTCTTGCGCGTATACGAACACCACGTGACTCGCGGACACGGTCGGTTGCTGCAACAACAACGTCTCGTCGGCTTCGCGCGCCGTCGCGCGGCTCGCGAGCAGCAAGCCCGCCAGCATCACCGCCATCATCCAACGGGTGCCGGCAGTCGCCGCGCCCGGTTCGTGACGTCGTCCACTTCTCGTTCTCGCCATCGTCGATTGCCCCTTCTTCATCGTCCTCGGGAAGTGCCGCGGACCGGACGCCTCTTGCGAAAACGCCCGGTCCGATCGGATTCAGTCTGTCTTGCTTGCTCGAGCCGCGTCGCCGCGGTTCAGTTCGATTCGTCGCCGCACCAGCGGTCGAGCCAATCGAAGAACACGCGATGCCACAGCACGCCGTTCTGCGGGCCGAGGATCCAGTGCCCTTCCTCCGGATAGTAGAGGAAGCGCGACGGGATGCCTTCGATCTGAGCGGCCGTGAACGCTTCGATGCCCTGGTTGATCGGCACGCGGAAGTCCTTCTCACCGTGGATCACGAGGAGCGGCGTCTTCCAGTTGCCGACGAAACGCGACGGCGAGAAGCGATCGTACTCGGCTTGCAGCTCGGCGCTCTTCCAGTACGGGCCGCCGACGTCCCAGTTCACGAAAAACAGCTCTTCGGTGCACGCGTACATCGACTCGAGATTGAACAGGCCCGCGTGCGAGATGATCGTCGCGAAGCGGTCGTCGCCGTTGCCCATGAGCCAGTACGCCGTGTATCCGCCGAAGCTCGCGCCGATGGCGGCGCATCGATCGGCGTCGATGTACGGCTCGGTCAGCATGTCGTCGTGCGAGGCGAGGATGTCCTGCATCGCCTGGCCGCCCCAGTCCTTGCTGATCTGATCGTTCCACTCGCGGCCGAAGCCGGGCAACCCGCGTCGGTTGACGGCCACCACCACGTAGCCGTTGGCGGCCATGAGGTGGAAGTTCCAGCGATACGAGAACCACTGCCCGATCTGGCCCTGCGGCCCGCCTTGGCAGTACGTGAGCATCGGGTACTTCTTCTTCGGGTCGAAGTTCGGCGGGTAGATGACCCAGTTGTGCACGTTGGCGCCATCGGTCGAACGCACCCATCGCTCGACGACGGTCGGCGTGTCGAGGTTCGCGTAGTGCTCGTCGTTGATGGCCGTGAGTCGCGTCGCCTGCCCACCGAGCGCGGGCAGCGTGAAGAGCTCCCACGGACGGATCATGTCGCGCCGCCCGACGAGCATCGTCGCGCCGTCGGCCGTGATGTCGCGGACGTCCCAGTTGTACTGGCCGCCCGAGAGCTGGCGCAGCGCGCCGTTGGCGATGCGCATCGAGAAGATCTGGTCGGTCCCGAGCTGTTCGCTCGAGAAGTAGATGCGCGATCCGTCGGGCGCCCACGTCGGCGAGTGCGCGGTCTGGTCGAGGCCGACCGTGAGCTCGCGCACGCGATCGCTCGACCGCTCGTAGAGCATGATGCGGTTGCGATCCGACTCGAAGCCCGGACGCTCCATCGACAGGAACGCGATCTTGTTGCCGTCGGGCGAGTACACCGGCTCCTTGTCGTAGCCGTTCATGCCCGCGGTAATGTTGCGCAAGCGTCCCTTGCCGTCGGCGCTCGCGAGGTAGATGTCGGTGTCGGTCGACTCGGCCCAGTTGCGCACCATCTTCAGCGTCAGCGCGAGTTCCTTGCCGTCCGGCGACCACGTGAACTCTTCGCTGCCACCGAACGGCGGCACCGGGCAGTCGGTCTTCAGCCCTTCCATGAGGTCAACGGGCTCGCCGGCTTTGCCGTCGTCGCCGATCGGCGCGACGTGCACGTGCGAATACTTGTAGTCGTGCCACGAATCCCAGTGCCGAAACATCAACGAGTCGATGATGCGAGCGTCGGCCTTCGGGAGATCCTCGTAGAGGTCGTTGACGGTGTCGTCCATCTTGACGTCGACCGTGAACGCGATGTGCTTGCCGGTCGGCGACACCTTCAGGTTCGCGACGCCGTGCTCGTAGTCGGACACGGCCGTGAACTCACCCGACTCGGGATCGAGCGACCACACCTGCGTCTTCAGGTCGTCGCCTTCGCCGCGCTTGGTCGCGAGGAAGATGCGCGCTCCGGCGTCCGTCGACACCCACTGCAACGCCGACGCACTCGAGAGCCCCTCGGCGAGCACGCGCTCCCCGCTCCCGTCCATCGCCGCGAGGTGGATGTCGGTCGTCCCCTTGTTCTCGGCCAGCTCGTACCGCCGCACCGTGTAGACGACGCTCGCGCCATCGGGCGAAATCGCCCCGCCGCTGACGCGACCGAGCTCCCACAACAACTCCGGTGTCATTTTCTCTCCGGCCGACGCCGCACCCGCGACACCGAACCCGAGAATCGCCATCCAGATGAGAACCAACGACTTCAAGCGCATGATCCGACACTCCTGACAAGACTTGATCATTCTGAGAGACATCCGTGGGAGGGGTATCGGCCGAAGCAACCATGACCCTTGAGCTTTTCGCCCGAGGGCCCGAAATCCGGCCCTACGACCCGACTCGAGCCGCCCGCCCGACGGGGGGTGGTTCTACGGATAGGGAGCGGCAAGGATCGCGGGAAATCGGGGCGGGTTCGGACGGATGTCGGCGCTAGCCTCGTTCGCGCGGCCGGTCGCCTCGTTGGTAGGATTCCGCCGAGGAGTTCGCGCCCTCACCCGATCGAGGAGCTTTCGTCATGACCGAGCCCGAGCTGACGCACCACGAGATCAACTACGTCGAGATTCCCGTCACCGACATGGCGGCTTCGCGGAAGTTCTACGCCGACGCGTTCGGCTGGTCGTTCAACGACTACGGTCCCGACTACGCGGGGATTCGACGAGCGGACGGGAACGGCGAGGTCGGCGGTCTGCGTCCCGTCGACTCGGTGACTCCGGGCGGCGTGCTCGTGATCCTCTACTCCGCCGATCTCGAGGCCAGCGTCGACAAGGTCGAAGCGGCCGGCGGGAAGATCACGATCCATCCGTTCTCGTTTCCCGGCGGGCGCCGATTCCACTTCGAGGATCCCAGCGGACACGAGCTTGCGGTCTGGTCGGAGAAGTAGCGAGCGAGGCGTACGCGGCTTGCGGCGGTCGTCACGAACGGCATCGAGTTGCGCGTCGTCGAGTAGCCGAATCGCACGTGTGACCTCACCTTACGAATTCGCGCTTGACGTGGCCGAGGCAGAGGTCTCTACTAGGGCGCATGCCGCAGCCCGAACGAGATTTCAGCTACTGCATCCCCTTCGGCTGACGACAGCCTGCCAAGAGGCGGTCGTCACTTGTCTACTCGTAGCTCCGCATAGCCGCTCGTTCGACACATGCCACTCGTTCCGCACCGTCGGATCGGGCGGATTCGAGCTCTCCTCCCCTGCGGATCTTTCACCCGACGTTCCCGTATCGAGCCTGCAGACCCTCCGTCTCCCGGCTCGCGACCTGACGTCACCCGGACCGTCCTCGAGGTACGTCCACCCGGACGATTCGATCGGCCTGGATCGTGTTCCGGCCGATCCGCATGACGAAGCCCGTCCTGTCGATTCCTCGTGAGAAGCCGCATCGCGGCCCTGGAGTCCGAAACATGAGTCGCATCGCAAGTCCGAGTCTCGTCGCCGCGCTTCTGCTCCTCGTCGCCGGCTGCGCATCCCACGACACCGCGTCGGACCAGGCCGGTCCCGGCATCCACCGCGGGACGTCGGCGAAGTTCGACGCCCACCACGACTTCGTCGTCGACATCCCCGAGGGTGCGAAGCAGGTCGACATCTGGTTCGCGACGCCGCACCCCAAGGATCCGATGCAGCGCGTGAGCGACTGGCGCGTCGAGTCCGAGCATCCGCATCGCTTCGTCGAAGACAATCACGGCAATCGCTACCTCTACATGCGCCTCGAATCGCCCGAGCCCGGGAAGCTCGACGTCGGGACGTCGTTCACGGTCACGCGCTACGAAGTGCGCGCCGACGTCGATCCAACGCACACGCGGCCGCACACCGAAGCCGAGCTCGCACGACTCGCGCCGTATCTGAAGGGATCGAGCCAGAGCGTGATCGACGCCGATGCTCGCGCGATGGCGCTGCGCGTCGTCGGCAGCGAGCGCAATCCGATCCGCGCCTCGCGCAAGATCTACGACGCGATCCTCGACCACGTCGAGTACCACGTGAAGGATCCGAAGCCCGATGCCCAAAAGACCATGAACTCGACGGGTACGGGGAGCAGTCAGCAGTGCTTCTCGACCGGCACCGGAAACTGCACCGACTTCCACTCCCTGTACGCGGCCGTCTCGCGCGCGGCCGGCATCCCGACGCGCGCAGTCTACGGGTCTTTCTTCAAGGGGCCGCTCGACGGCCAGGACAAGGATCAGAGCTATCACTGCTGGATCGAGTTCCACGCGCCGGAGATCGGCTGGATTCCGCTCGACGTCGCCGTCGCCGACATCTTCGTGCGCGATTTCGAGGCCAACGAACACAGTGGTCCGCGCGCTGACCTGACGGTCGCCGACGGCTACAAGGGCCCGGACGCCGCCATGGTCGACTACTACTTCGGCAATCTCGACGAGCGCCGCGTCACCTGGCATTGGGGCCGCGACCTCGTCATGGATCCGCCGCAAAAAGGCAAGCCGCTCCTGTGGAATCCGAAGGCGTACGCCGAGGTCGACGGCGAGCCGGCCGGTATCGTCTCGCGCAAGCTCACCTTCCACCAAAAGCCCTGACGTGCTCCATTGAGCGACCTCGTCCGAGACATCTCCGATCCCGAAGAACGCCGCCGCGCGATCGCCCTCTTCGAAGAGCTCGATCGCTTCGCGGACGCGACGTGCCCCGCTTGCGGACGCGACGTCTGCGGACATCAGTACGTGATGAATGCGGCCATGGGATTCAAGGACGTGCCGCGATGTGGCGCGTGCTTGGCCGCCGCTCTCGATCAGGACGTTCCGGACTTCGTCGCTCGCGTCGCCGACTACATCGATCGTCGCGCCTGCTTCCACGCCGCGTGGGAGCAGGCCGACCGCAACGAAGGCGCGACCGAGGACGGTCGCACGTGCCATGCGTGGCTCGACGGCCTCGCGGACACGGGCACGGACACTTCCGAATCCGGCACCACAAAGGTTCGCGCGATCGCGGAAGGCGACGACGCCCTC
>JAUIME010000166.1 GCA_030433195.1 bacterium | reverse complement strand
CGAAGCACCTTCGCGTGCTCGAACGTGCCGGGCTGCTGACGCGGCATCGCGACGGGCGAGTGCACCGTCTGCGCGCGAATCCGCAGAAGCTCGCCGAAGCGAGAGCGTGGATCGAGGAGTACGCCCGCGCGTGGGACGCGAACTTCGACGCTCTCGATCGCCTGTTGGCCGAGCGCCACGGCACGCCCCGCGACGAAGCCCGTCCCGACCCTGACCCGAACCCACCGAGAGGAGAGACCCCATGAAAAGCGATGTCGTGATCTCCGACGATCGCCTCGAGATGACCCGGTTCTTCGCCTATCCGCGCAGTGCCGTCTTCGAAGCCTGGACCGACCCCGAGCAGATCGAGCTCTGGTGGGGGTGCCGTGATACCGAGCGAGTCGAGTGCTCTTGCGACGCGCGTCCCGGCGGCGAGTTCCGCTACGTGATGCACCTGAAGAACGGCATCACGATGGCGTACGAGGGCACGTATACCGAGCTCGTGGTCCCCGAGAAGATCGTCACCAAGACGTCGGTCGGCGCCGGAGCTCCGTATGCCTTCGAGTCGGAAACGACCATCGAGTTCACGGAGGAAGACGGTGGCACACGCCTGAAGCTCACGCAGATCGGCTTGCCCCCGGTGCCGGATTCAGGCAAGATCATTGCCGGCGGCACCACCGATTCGTTCGACAAGCTCGACCGTCACCTGGCCGCCCGACAGCCGTCGGCCTGAGCCCGCGCCGCTCTCGCCGACTCCACCCGGACGAGGAGGCACGAGCGTGAGCGCCCAACGAAAGAAGACGAAGACGAGGGCCGCGAAGGCCGCCGACACGAGCGCTTTCGCAGACGTTTTCGAATCGGCCGAGGCGGCCGTCGCGGAGGCGGCCTGGCGCTTGCGCGAGGTCGTCCTCGCGACCGCGCCCGATCTCGACGAGAACGTCTCGGGCGGCAGCAAGGTACGACTCGTCCTCTACTCGCTCGACGGGCCTTCTCGTGTCGTCTGCGGCATCCAGCCGGCGGCGGGACGTTGTATGTTCTACGTGCATCGGATCGAGCCGGACGACGTGCCCGAGCACACGCTCGCGGGCAAGGGAAAGCACGCCAAGCGGATCGACTTCGCGACCGCCGACACGGTCGATGCGTCCGTCGTCGAGCGACTCGTCCGCGTCTCGATCGAACGCATGGACCGTTCCTGACGTTTCACGGGGGATGATGTTCCAATGGCCCGGTGTCCACGAGAGCTTGGAGGAGTGATGAGAATCCGAATCGGGGTCCTGTTCGCCGGGCTCACCGTCATGGCGCTCGCAGGGTGTAGTTCGCTGCGTACGCATTACGACTACGATCGCGAAGCGGACTTCACTCGACTCGAGACGTTCGGTTGGGCCGAGCCGTCGACGTCCCGTGGATCCGACGGTTCGAACGCGATGCACGACAACGATCTGGTCGAGCGCCGCATCCGTCGGTCGGTCGAGGCGCAGCTCACGGCGCGCGGATTCGTGAAGTCGGATTCGACGCCCGACTTCCGCGTCGCGTCGCATTGCAAGGTCGACGAACGTCTCGAGGTTCGCGATTGGTCGTATGCGTACGGGATCCATGGCGGCCGCTATGGCTACGGCGTTCCGATCCGCGACACCGAGATCCGCGAGTACGACGAGGGAACGCTCGTCCTTGACGTCATCGAAGAATCCACCGGCCACCTGATCTGGCGCGGTACCGCTACGCGCGTGCTCGACAAGAGTCCGACGCCCGAGGAGAGCGAAGCCGCGATCGACGAGGCCGTGAAAGCCATGCTCGAGAACTTCCCGCCTCGACGCTCCTGACGCGGCCCACCAGCGCGGGTGATTCTGCTGCTCGCACGAGGTCCGACCCGTGATACGCAATCGTGATGTGAGCCGGTTGGAGGGGCTGACCGACGGTGTCTTCGCGTTCGCGGCGACGCTGCTCGTCGTATCGCTCGAGGTGCCGCGCTCGTTCGAAGAGCTTACGGCCGACCTTACGGGTTTCGTCGGATTCGCCGTGAGCTTCGGCGCGCTGCTCGCGATCTGGTCGGTGCATCACGCCTACTTCCGTCGCTACCGCATCGACGACGGTTGGACGATCGCTCTCAACGGGATGTTGTTGCTCGTCGTCTTGTTCTACGTCTATCCGCTGAAGTTCATGACCGGCGGGGTGCTGAGCGAGCTGTTTCCCGGCCTCGACGATCCGTTCGTGATCCGAGGGGTGGACGAACTCGCGCGAGTGTTCATGCTCTACAGCGCGGGTTTCGTGGGCGTGTTCCTCGCCTTCGCGCTGCTCTACCGTCACGCCGCGCGCCGCGCGTCGATGCTCGAACTGACGCCCTTCGCACTCGCCGAAGCGCGCTTCCTGCATCGGCACTACCTGCTCTTCGTTTGTGTCGGCCTCTTCTCGATCCTCCTCGCTTGGTTCCGCATCGGTGTCGTCATCGGTGCTCCTGGATGGATCTACTTCGCGCTCGGTCCGCTGTGCTTCGTCCACGGAAACTGGAGCGAGCGTGAGCTCGCGCCGCTTCGCGACAGCGCGCCTGTCCAGTAATTCGCTGCGCTCCTCGGGGCTACGCTTCCCGCTTCGATTCCCGAAATCCGCTTCTCGACGTCCGTGCGTATCAGCCGCATGTCGTGCGCCGTTTCGCGCGACACGAGACGTGAACCCGATGAAGGCGAAGGACGGGAGGATCGACATGCGGAACCGAAGCAAACACGCGATCGTCGCAGTCGCGACCGTGTGGGTGGGGCTTCTCTTGCCGAGCGTCGCGACGGCGGACTTGAAGATCACCGAACACCCGACGCATGGAGGGCAGGTCTACGTCAACCGGATGATGTTCCACCTGCGCAAGTGCATGGGCAAGACGACGCTCATGCGCGCGGCCGACGGTACCGTCTCGATCGGCGCGGTTCCCACGGGCGGCGACAACCGTTTCGCGGCGGCCATGCGGGCGATCGTCGACGGCCCGAGCGTGGAAGTACAGGTCGGTTGGAAGATCCCGCGCGTCACGGTCGGCGCGTTTCGACGGATTACCGTAGGAGTGAACGCCGGCAAGACGAGCGGGGTTCAGTGGGTCGATCTCGCCGACGTCGAGAAGGTTCCGACCGCGAGCACGTGCGCGAACACGCTGTGTTCGGTACTCATCCACGAGTTCTGGGAGGTCCACTACGCGAAGAAGACGTTCGCGACCGACGGCAGGTTCGCGAGGGCCCATGCCGACGCGACGCGGGTCGAGAACGAGGTCATGGCGGCGCAGAACCCGACCGCCCACGGAGAGCGGAAGACGGACTGCAATCGCGCGGTCAAGCTCATCTCGCAGTCGCTCGACGGCGATTGTCTGAAGCGCGTGTACGAGATTTCGTCCGGATTCGAGAAGTCCGACGGGACCAAGGTATGGGAGGTGTTTACCGCGGAAGGCGTGGTGCGGCTCGGAACGAGGGAGGTCAAGGAAGGCCCGGATATCACGAAGGTCGAGGTCGAGTCGGGAACCGGAGCGTCGAAGAAGCGCGTCGTCGTCACGAACCCGGATCCGATGGTGCAGTACTTCGACGAGGACGGCAATCTGATTACGGAGTACGAGAACTACCCGAGCGATCCCGAGAGTGCACCGGGGTCGGTCGCGTTCGGTGCCAATGGCGTGCTCTATGTGGTCGAGGAGCTCAAGGGGACGATCGAGCGCATCGACTACGCGACGGGCGATCACCTCGGTACGATCAGTCACCCACAACTCTCGGATCCACGCGGAATCGCGTACCATCACGAGTTGAATCAGATCTTCGTCGTGAGCGGATTCAATCAACAGATCGTCGTCTTCGAGGCCGACGGCACGTTCGTGCGCGCGTTCACGAACTTCGTGTTCGACGAGCCGAGCGCGCTGCTGCTCGTAGGCGATGGCCGCGAATCGGAGATCGGGCTCGTGCGCGAACCTCGTCTCTACGTCGCCGACCTCGCTTCGAACGAGGTCTTCGTGATCGACCTCGACGGAAACCTGCTCGAGACGATCAGCCATCCGATGCTCGCCGTCCCGTCCGGTTTGGCGATGGACTACGACGATCGGTTGTACGTGAGCAGCTTCTTCAACGACCGCGTGTTGGTTCTCGACGCGAATCGGCAGCTCGAGACGATGCTCACGACGGATCTCGACGGTCCGCAGGGAGTCGCGCTCGACTTCGACGAGTCGGAGGTCGCGGCGATCTACGTCGCGTCGAAGCTGAACCAGCAAGTCGTGCGCTACGACGAGTCGCTTCAGACGACGACCTTCGGTACCGCCACGACGGTGTGTCCGCTCGGCATGGCGGTCGTCGAAACGGTCGAGTTCGAGGGCGTCCGCGAGGAGGCGACCGGCTCGGCCTGCATCCTCGGTACCGTGAACGAGCGTGGCGAGCAGCTCGACGATCCATTGCATGTCAACGGCTCGTCGGGTGACGAGACGGCGACCGTCGTCGTGGCTCCGGGTGATGCCATCGTTGTCGACATGCTCGCGCCGACCGCGGGTGGGCCGGGGAAGTACGTCGTGCACGCGAACTTCGGGGTGGCGTCGGCATTCGGTGAGACGGTCTTGCCGGCGTCGATCGGAACGACCTGCTTTCCGATGCTCTTTTCGCAGGGCGCGGAACCGTTCGCGATCTGGAACAACGTCGGCAAGGTCGACAAGGTGGGCAGCAGCATGTATTTCGACGGCACGCCGATCGACGATCCGGAGCGGGCGCCGTCGACGTTCCTCGATTTGCCGACGGGCGATCCGGTCTCGCTTCCGATCGGCAGCGTGTTCACGTTCCAGGGAGCGATCGTCGATCCCGCGTCGAAGAGCCCGAAGCGAGCGGCGGTCACCAACGCCGTGACTCTGGTCGTTCTCTGATCGGAGGAGGCCAGTAGACTCGACCGGCCGGCGAGCCCCCGCCGGCCGGTCGGACTGCGCTACACCAGCGAGGAAACGAACGCCTTGATTGCCAGAGTCGAGCGAATCGACAGCAAGCGCCGCGCGCTTCTCGAGCGCGTGGCCGGGATGGAACCCGATCGGATCACGCGGCGACCTGCTCCCGATCGATGGTCGATCCGTGAGATCGTCGAGCATCTCGTCTTGGCCGAGCGGGACATCGCGAACGACTTTCGCGATCTCGAGACGTTCGCGGCAGCTCGGCCGTCGCTGAAGGATCGGATCCTGTACCGCGCCGTGCTCTTCGTCTTGCGCTTTCGCATCCGCGTGAAAGTTCCGGCCCCGACGCTCGAGCCGACCGGTGATCGCGACCTCGACGAACTGCGCGCGACGTGGGATGACAACCACGCCCGATTGCACGACGTGGTCACGAAGCTCGATCGTTCCGCGAGCCGCCGCGCGATCTTCCTCCATCCCGTCGCGGGACCGATCGACGTGCCGCAGATGCTGCGCATTCTCGAGCTACATCTCGACGGTCACACCAAGCAGATCGAACAGGTGCACCGGGAGCTCGGCGGCTAGCAGTCGTACCACTTCACGTTGGCGCCGGTTCCCCAGTGGCGGCTCAGGTAACGACGCTTCGAGCGCGTGCGGACGAGCAGGATCAGCAGGAACCCGTAGAACGCGACGAGCGTGGACAATACGAGCCACGGCGGCGTTCCGAACATGCCGACGCGGTCGAGCCAATCGGCGTCGACGGGGACGGTGCCGGCCGGGGGATCGAGCACGAACACCTTGACGAGCCAGCTCGCGAGAAGGACGAGGAACAGGAACATGTAGTTGCGCCGCAGTCGCAGGCCCATCACTTCCCAGAAGGTGTTGGGGAACTCGGGGCGCAGCAGGTCGTTGGCCATCTCACAGCCCCACTGGCGCTCGGGGCTGTCGAGGTCGCGCGCGAGGATCGGCCCGAAGAAGTTCTCCTCGGTCTTGCGGGCGCGGGCGCGGAACACGTCGAACACGCGGAAGCGGCGCGTCTCGATCCAGAGCAGCGCGAACACCACGAGGTTGCCGAAGAGGGCCACGAGGTGCGGGACTTCGGGATGCGACAGCGCGAAGCCCGAGAAGGCGGCGGCGGATGCGACCGCCCAGTTCGTCGTCGCGTCGATGCGGACTCGCCAAGCGTTCGCGCGGTCGACTTCGCCGCGGTAGAAGTGCGACACGGCGAAGAAATACTCGGGGCGCGAGAGCGGGTCGGTTTCGAACTTCGGGCACTCGGTGGAGAGTTCGGGGGGTGCCGTGCCGGCCGGGATCTTGGCGTCGACCCGCCCTTGCGCGGCGTCGGCCGAGGGGCCGCTTGCGCTCGTGGGGTCGGATTCTGGGCTCGGAGGGGTCAAGACGCGGGGCTCCTGCGGGTTCACGGTCGATCGCAGTCTACCAGCCCCTCCAGCGGGCTGCTAACTATGGAACGGTCACCCCGCGGTCTGCTACGATCGATGCTAGTCCGGGGAGAATGCGAGTGTTCGCCGCCCTGCGCGAGAAGGGCGAGTTTGTCGAGCGAGGACCCATGGAGCGAGTGACACTGGGACGATCGTATGCCCGCCGCGGCGGGGTACGGGGAAGAACGCGGGATGAGTTTCGGGGCCGGAGCGACGACCGCGCCGGCGCATCGCGGCGGATTGCGGTGGTACTCGCGTCCGCGTGGCTCGCGTGGAGCGTGGTCGCGGCCGGTGCCGCGCAGGCGGATGGGGGCGATCGAGCGGCGGCCGTCGAGAGCCTCTTGGCGAAGGGTGAGCCCGATCGTGCGCTCTCGAACGCGATCGTGGCGCTCGAGTTCGAGCCGGAGAGCGTCGAGCTCTTCGACCTCGCGTCGCGCGCGGCGCAAGCCGCCGGGAAGCCCGACGAGGCGATCTGGTACGCGTATCATGCGCTCGATCGGCTCGGCACCGACGAAATCTCGCTCGAGAAGGCGGCGCTGCTGAAGTTGCGGCTCGAGCAGCTGGATCCGCACTACGCGCGCTCGACCGAAATCCAAGAAGCTTATGCGGTGTCGATCTTCGACACCTGCGCGAAGATCCAGCGCAAGAAGCTCTACGCGAACGCGGTCGACTTGCTCGGACAACTCGAGGGCACGTCGCTCGCGAACCGCGCGAGCGAACAGCTCGACAAGCTCTTCGAGAACAAGCGTTCGGCCGAAGCCATTCTCGAGTCGGGCATCGACGTGCCGATCCGCGAGAACGAAGAAGAGCTACGCGAGATGTCGTTCCGCGACAAGCGCCACTCCGAGTGGGAGAACGCTTGGGAGATCAAGGGCAAGAACTACACGATCATCACCAACATGCCTTATCGCATGGGCAAGACCGTGCTCGACATCCTCGAGCAGATGAATCGTTTCTACGCGAAGACGTTCAATCAGCGGTCGAAGCAGCGCAGCGTCGTCAAGATCCACAAGTCGCAAGAAGAGTTCATGAAAGTCCATCGCATGAGCCCGTTCGTGGGCGGCTTCTTCATGCCTTCGGACAAGAGCGTGACGACGTTCGACCCTCGTCCTTCGGGGCGTCCGTTGTCGCGCTTGTGGGCGACGCTGTTCCACGAAGCCTCGCACCAGTTCGCCGACGCGACGGCCGCGGGTGAGATTCCCGCCTGGCTCAACGAAGGAACGGCTGCGTACTTCGAAGGCACGCGCATCCTGCCGAGCGGCATCGTCGAGACGAATCTCATTCCCGCGCATCGTTTGCGACCGCTGCCGAAGATGTTGAAGGTGAATGATCCGTCGCTCGAAGACGTCGTGAGCTACTTCCGACCCGGCTCGTATCCCGGGAGCTACTACCCGGTGGGCTGGGGTCTCGTCTACTTCCTGCTCAACTACGAGAACGACGATTCGGAACGTATCTACGTGCCGCTGTACCAGAAGTACATGCGCACCTATCGCTCGGGCGGCAAGCACGACGTGATGGGGCGGTTCGAGGAGTACTTCATCAAGAAGGCGCGCGTCCCAGGCGTGACGACGTTCGAGGAGTTCCGGCTCCACTTCCGCGCGTGGATCGACGAGCTCGAGGATCTGTGGATCGGCCCGCCGGATCGTGCCGACAAGCTCATCGCGCGGGCACGCAAGCAGGTCGAGAACAAGAAGTACGAGTACGCCATCGAGAGCTACCAGTGGGCGATGCGCAAGCGCCCCGGCGACGCGCTCGCGGCGTACGAGCTCGGCAACGTGTACGAGAAGATGCGCAGCGAAGACGCGGCGATCTTCAGCTATCGGCAGACGCTCGAGAGCGCACGCGCCGAGACGGACCCGAAGGCGCCGATGGAGGGGTTCGACGGCAAGAGTCCCGCTGGCGCAGGCGACGATCCCTCTGGTGGCGGCGATCGCGCCGGCAAGGGTCGTGTTGTAGGGGATCTTGTTGATCAGGGCGGTGCGGCGAAGAGACCGAGGTCGTGGATCTCTGTCTCGCGCGCATCAACGGTCTCGACCCCGTGATCTCGAAAGAGCTCGGACCCGCCGACGCTGCCCTCGCCGCTCGTGCGGAGGAGCTCGCCGACGTGTACTTCCAAGCGGGTCGGCCGCGCAGCGCGGTACGCCTCCTCGACGATGCCGCGCACATGCTCGGCGGTCACGGCGCGCTGTCGCGCAAGAGGAAGGACATCGTCGAGAAGAGCGGCATCATGCTGCAGCGGTGGCGGCGCATGCTCGCGGGGAAGGACGGATCGCTCTGGGACTATCCGGGCGCGCTGTGGAAGGCGACCGACGACGGGGATCTCGAAGCGCGCCTCAAGGGCGGCGCGGCCGTCGCGATGTACGAGGCCGAGTTGCCCGCGGACTATCGATTCGAAGCGACGGTGGTCAACGGCAAGGTCGGGGGAGTCGGTCGCATCGGCTTCTACTTCGGGGTCGATCTGTCGTCGTACAAGCTCGTCGTCCTCACGCTCGACGACGGCGATTTCTACGAAGCCGACCCCGACAGCGAAGACGGCTGGCGTTCGCGCAAGGAGTCGATCAGCAAAGTCGCCGAAGAGGCGCTCGGCGAGTTTCGCCTCGTCGTCGAAGTCCGCGAGACCGGGGAAGTCGAGTTCTTCATCGACGGCGAGTCGATCGGCAAGCGCGAGTACGCTCCCGAGATTCTCGAGGGC
>JAUIME010000948.1 GCA_030433195.1 bacterium | reverse complement strand
GTACTCGCCGTCGGCGTTCGTCGTCGTTTCGCAGAACGGTGGCAGGATCGGTTGATCGAGCGCGTCGACACTGTTCAAGAACATCGCGGGCGCCGACACGATGCGCGCATCGGCGATCGGCGCACCGTACGAGTCGACGACGCGACCGCGCAGTCGTCGACCGGGGATGCGCTCGAGATCGAGATCGATCACGCCACCTTCGACGACTTCGACGATCGCCTGCGTCGGCAGGCCGATCGTCGCGAACGCCCCCTCGAGCATCCCGAAGAGCGCCGGAGGAACCGGATCGCGCAAAGCCACGAACGCGACACCGAAGAATCGCAACGGCGACGTATCGATGGCACGTGCGATCGTCAGATAACTTCCAGACGGCAGCCCCTCGAAGGCGTACCGACCCTCCCCGTCGGTGCGAGTGCTGCGCCGGAGGATCGTCGACGGATCGACGGGTTCGACGTTCGTCGAGAACAGGCCCACCTCGTCGAGCGATTCGCCACGACGCCCCATCACGAAGACTTCGTGATTCACGCACGGCGCGCCGTTCGCGTCAACGACGCGGCCGCGGATCGCCGTTCGCCCTTCTCCGCTCTGCGACTCGGTACCCGCCGGGATCGCCGCTACGAACGCGGGTGCCGAGGCTCCGGCCGCAGCACCGGCCGTGGCGACGTCTTCCGAATCGGAGGCGACCGAATCAGCGACGGAGCTCTCCGCCGCGACGGCTGCGGCCGGCGCTACCGCATCGTCGAACGGACCGACTCCCGCCCGCCACGCGATCGCGAAGATGACCAAGGTCGTCGCGAGCACACCCGACGCGGCGATCGCGACCGCGGGAACCGCCGGCACACCTGCCGATGCCGCACCGCCCGCGCTGCCGCTGCCGACCGCACCGCCCGAACCGCCGGCGCTGCCCGCCCCGGCACCGGCGATCACCCCGCCGGCGGGAACGACGAACGGCAGGAGCGCCGAACGCCACGCCTCGCGACTCTCGTGCTTGCGATCGAGTGCCGAGCGCATGCGTTCGATCCCGCGCTTCAGGCGCGTGCGCACGGTTTCGACGGGCATCTCGAGCCGCCGAGCGATCTCACGTGGCGGCAGGTCTTCGTAGTAGCGCAACAAGATGACGTCGCGCGAAGCCTCGGGAAGTTGCATGACCGCATCGACGACCTCGCGTCGGATGCGCTCGCGCTCGGCGATGTCGCTCGCCGACGGGACGGCCTCGCGCCGTGACGACCGCTCCTCGCGCGATCGGCGTCGCGACTCGGAACGAGCGATCTGACGCGCCTCGTTTCGCGTGACGCTCGCGAGCCAAGCCCGGATCTTCGAGGGATGCTCGGGGCTACGGCCCATCGTCGTGATCCACGTACGCTGGACCGCGTCCTCGGCGAGGTTCATGTCGCCTAGAAGTCCGAGCGCCACGCGGCGCAAAAAGTCGGCATGAAGCTGTAGGGTTCGGGGATCGATCGCCATGACGGTCGTCCTCTCCGCTACGGGGGTCGGCATGGTGGCCTCCTGGTTTCGTAAGTCCGTGGTCGATTGCTGCATCGGACTCGAGTCACCAGGAGATGCCGACCCCTCCGAAACCGGTTCACGATTTCGGGCGTGCAGGTCGCATCCAGTCTATCAGCCCCAGGGCAGCCAGCTTAGGCGCACGGCCCGCGGCGCACCTTGTGTTCGCGCAACCCTTCGCGTA
>JAUIME010000947.1 GCA_030433195.1 bacterium | reverse complement strand
AAGTCCGGTCTGCCGCGTCTTGGCGTAACGACCGTCGAGCTCGCGACCGGTCTTCTCGGTCACGAGCCGCAGCAGCTCGGCAAACACCGTGTTGCAGCCGCGGTCGTTGAAGTGGCTCGCCATCGTCGCGTGGACGGGCATCGCATCGATCGGCTCGTCGAAGCGCTGATGGCTTCGCTGGTAGGCCTTGCGCACGTCGCGCAGCGCATCTTCCGAGCCGGCCTTGTCGTATTTGTTGACGACGACGAGGTCGGCCACGTCGATCATCTCGATCTTCTCGAGCTGCGTCTGCGCGCCGAACTCGGGCGTCATGACGTACATCGACAGATCGACGAGATCGACGACCGACGAATCGGCCTGCCCGATCCCGCTCGTTTCGGCGATCACGAGATCGAATCCGTAGCCCTTGCACAGCGTGATCGCGTCGCCGAGCGCGGCGCTCACCTCGCTGCCCGAGCCGCGCGTCGCGAGCGAGCGCATGTAGACGCGACCGCTCTGCACCGAGTTCATGCGGATGCGGTCACCGAGCAGCGCACCGCCGGTCCGTTTCTTCGTGGGATCGACCGACAATACCGCGACGGTCGCGTCGGGGAAGTCCTCGACGTAGCGGCGAACGATCTCGTCGGTGAGCGAGCTCTTGCCCGCACCGCCCGTTCCCGTGATGCCGACGACGGGCGTCTTCGCGCCCGCCTCGCGCAGCTTCGCGAGCACGGCTTCGCGCCGATCCCGAACGTCGGCCGCCGCCGACTCCTCGGCCGCGGCCTCCATGAGCGTGATCGCCTTGGCGAGCCGCCCCCAACCCTCGGGGCCGCCACCGGGCGTGATCTCTTCGAGCTTCCCGTCGGCGCGCTCGATCTCGAGCGGCGGCGCGTCGCACTGCTTCAGGATGTCGTCGATCATCCCCTGCAGGCCCATGCGCCGCCCGTCTTCGGGATGGTAGATCCGAGCGATCCCGTACGCCTCGAGCTCGCGCTTCTCTTCGGGAACGATCGTGCCGCCGCCGCCGCCGAAGATCTTCACGTGCCCCGCCCCGCGCTCGGCGAGCAGGTCGTGCATGTACCGGAAGAACTCCATGTGTCCGCCCTGGTACGAGCTGATCGCGATCCCCTGCGCGTCTTCGTGGATCGCCGCGTCGACGATCGCACGCACGGACTGGTTGTGCCCCAAGTGGATCACCTCGGCGCCGGTCGCCTGCAGGATGCGCCGCATGACGTTGATCGCGGCATCATGGCCGTCGAACAACGATGCGGCCGTGATCACGCGCACCTTGTGCTGCGGCGTATAGCGCTCGGGTTCGGTCGATGCGGTCTTCGTGACGGGGGACGTGGTGCTCATCGCGAGGCTCTCCAGTCGGGAGATGGTCGAATCGATCGGGCGAGTCGTCGTGTGGCGCGCGCGCCGACCGCTTCCGGGGCCGCGTCGTTCGCTCGCGCACACGCAGACGGATCCCGGGCGGAATCCGTCCGACTTCGGTACGCGACAGTATATCAGGCCATTCCCGACGGGTCCCGCGCGATATCCGGGCCGATCCGCGCCCTACGCGGCCCTGCTAGGCGAAACCGCTCGATTCGAGCAGCAGCGCGCCGGGATCCTCGATCATGTCCTTCACGAGCTTGAGGAACTGGACCGACTCGCGGCCGTCGACGATGCGGTGGTCGTAGGAGAGCGCGCAGTACATCATCGAGCGG
>JAUIME010000165.1 GCA_030433195.1 bacterium | reverse complement strand
TGCGGCCGCGGCCGCCGCCGACGACGTCCTCCTTCGCTCGCGCGACGGTGCGATCGAGGTCACTGGCACGCTTCTGGGTTTCGATGGCGAGTTCTACCGTGTAGAGACCCGGTATGGCGAACTGACGGTGGACGGGTCGGGCGTGCTGTGTGAAGGCGTCGGCTGCCCGTCGCTGACCGACTACGTGGCCGAACTGTCCGTCTCCGGCTCGGCTACGATTCGCGACGCTTCCCAGGCGTGGATCGACTCGCGGGTTTCGACCCAGATGCTGTAGGGACCGGCCTCGAGGGGGCGACTTCGGAAGGTGCCGTCGGCATCCGGTCGGATGATCTCGCAGGTCGGATCGCCGAACGAGTCGAGGTCCGCCAGCAATGCGTCGAACACGATGCGTACCTGATAGTCCGTGGGCGCGTGCTCGTCGGCAGCGACGAGTCTTCCCTCGATGGTCGTCGTACGCGGGCGCTCGCGCTCGACGCGCAGCAGCACGGGATCCGGACCCGGACGGACCGAGTCGAGGGATACGATTCGAGGCACGCTGTCGTCGTCCGCGACGAGGGGCGATGTCGAAGGCGAGGGTTCGTGGTAGACGGTAGAGATCGTGACCACGACGAGTTCGTGAGGCTCGTCGCGACACGGATGGATCACGAATCGACCGTCAGGCCCCGTCGTCGCAGAGCGTCTTCGGTCGCGCAAGCGCGCCGAGACCTCGACGCCGGGCAAGATCAGACCGTCGTTGTCGACGACCGTACCGAAGATCGCGTGCTTCGTCTCGAGGACGGGATCCCAGCCGATCTCGGATCCGATCGTGAACTCCACGGCGCCACGCGCGAAACCGTCCGTCGGGTCCGGCCCTCGCGCTTCGAGGAGTGCGATTCCGGGGCGGGGGTGTGAGATGCGGTAGTGACCGTTGTCGTCGGCCGTGGTCGTCCGCGTCTGGCCGCCCGAGAAGAACCTCAACGAGATCGACGCACCCGGAACGGGGTTGCCACGGGTATCACTCACGATACCGAAGACCGCTCCTTCCTTCGGTGGCGACGGAGTGCGAGACGGGACGGGGCGTTTCCCCGGGGGGATGTTCGTTGCGGGGATGTTCGTCGTGGGGAGGCGCGTCGTGGGGGGCTCCGCGTCGCCGCTCGATTGCGGATTCGGGGAGTCGGTGCTTGCGGTCGAATCGTCGGTGCGCTGCGACGGGGTGCCGGGTGGAGTGTCCGCGTCTCTCGGCCAGAAGGCCAGGACGAGGAGTGCGACAACCGCCAGGGTGATCACGCCGAGGACAACGGGAGCCCACGCAGTCGTTCGATTCATGACCACGATTGTCGGGCATCCGCGGTTCGATGTCCAGCGGCGTTGCCCGACGAGCGTTCGCCGACGCCGAGTGCTCGGCGGACGGCAAGGGCCTGAACAAAAGAAGGCGGCCGCCTTTCGACTTGTGCCCGAGTCGAAAGACGGCCGCCGTTGAAACCCTTGTCAGAACGGGGGGAGAGGATCAGGCTCCCGGGAGTCGAAATCTGTGATGGAGGATCAAGGAGAGTGCAAGAAGGGAGCAGAGGAGGATCATGCCCCATTCGGACAAGGTCGGAATCTCGAGCGGGCCGACGTCGAGGGAGACCGAGCAATCGGTCGTGACGTCGGATCCGTTGTTGCCGTTGACGGTCGGGGTGGCCGTGATGACCATCGTGTTGACGAGCGTGCCGGCCGCGTTCGGGGCGATGTCAGCTTCGAAGAAGAACTCCTGGCTGGCGCCCGCGGCGAGGTTCGGCAGGTTACAGGTAATCGTGTTGCCCGCGGCGCCGCAGTTGGCGTCGGCGGTGGCCGCGTTGATGAGGCCGACCGGAAGGTCGTCGACGAGCGTCACGTTCGCGAGCGGCGCGGTGCCGCAGTTGGTCACGGTGACGCGGAACCAGACGTGGTCGCCCGGGTCGGCGTTCGTGTCGCCGCCGTAGGTGACTCCGTCGAGGCTGACTTCCTTCACGCAGGTGACGCACGGGTCGAGCAGGTCGACGGACGCGTCGCACTCCGTCTCGACCGTTTCACCCGGGTTGTCGGGCGTACCCGACGTGCCGACGCACATCGCGGTGTTGGTGAGCGTGCCGCTCGCGGCGGTCACGACGGCCTTGTAGACGACGGTCGCGGTTTGGGCCGGGGCGAGCGGGCCGACGTTCGAGCACGACACGGTCTGTCCGACGACTCCGCACGATGCACCCGAGACGATCTGGATGCTGCCGAAGCCGGCCGGGAGGGTGTCTTCGACGGTGACCATGTGGAGCGGCGCATCACCCGTGTTCGTCACCTGGACGCGGAAGAAGACTTCCATGCCCGTGATGACGTCGAGGTTGTCGGTCCACACGACGCCGTCGTACGAAACGTCCTTGTCGCAGACCATGTCGGGGGCGAGAACCGTGAGTTCGGCTTCGCACGTCGTCATGAGCGTGTCGGCCCCGAACGACGCCGTGCAGTCGGCGACGTTGACGAGGGTACCCGAAGCGCTCGGGTCGACTTCGGCCATGATGACCATCGCGACCGACGACTGCGCCGGGAGCGCGCCGACGTTGCAGGTAACGACCTGGCCCGCGATGTTGCAGCCGGGCGCGACGATGTTCACGAGTCCGGCCGGGACCGTGTCGACGATCGTCGCGTTCGTGAGGTCGGTATCGGACGGGTTCTCGAGCGTGACGCGGAACCACACCGTCTGACCGGGTGCCGCGTCGACCGACGACGTGTAGTTGACCCCGTCGAGCGAGACTTCCTTGGTGCATTCGATGTCGACGACGCTGACCGTCGCGGTGTCGCTGTCCATGACTTCGGGCTCGGCGCATTCGCCGGGCGGGAAGCCGCCACCGTCCGCGCTGTTCACGACCGAGCCGTTGATCGTCGGCTCGACGGTCGCCTGGAAGGTCACCACGCGGGACGCTCCGGTCGGGAGCACGTTGGTGCCGGAGAGCTGTCGGAACGAGTAGAGGACACCGCTCGGATCGGGATCAACCTTGACGATGTCGGCGCCGACGACGCTACCGGGAACGAACGTGAGCTCGAACGGAAGCAGGTCGACGATCGCGGCGGGCGCGAGGTCGACGTTGCCGATGTTGTCGAGCGTGAGTCGGAATTCGACCGTGTCACCGATCTCGACCGAGGCGCTCTTGCCGAACGCGCCGGCCGCGGTCACGTTGCGGACTTCCTTGAGCAGGTTGACTTCCGGGTCGGCGACCTGAACGTTGATCGGCGTGATCAGCTCGTCTTCCGGGAAGCCGTCGACGAGCGAACCCGAGAACGTCGTGACGATGAAACACGTCGGAACCGGGTCGAGCGAGCTCCAGTTGTCGACCGCGAACTCGATGTCCTGCGTGAGTCGGTTCTGATTCGGGAGCAGCGGATCGACCGGGGCGCCGGCGGTACCGAGCGCGGCCTGACCCGTCGCCGTGAAGATCGGCGTCGAGTCGCCGTGCTCGAAGCGCAGCGCGTCCCCGCGATAGATGATGCGGATGTCCTCGAACTCGTTGAAGAGCCCGTTGGCGTTCGTATCGACCTTGACGAGGTACATCTCGTCCGGGCCGACGCCGTTCTGCTCTTCTTCGACGGGGCACGCCGGCTGGGTCGCCGTGTGCGGGTCGAGGTTGCCGTCCGCGTCGCCCGGAACCCCCGGGCCGGCGAGGCCGACGCCGCCGTCTTGCGGAACGTCCATGAGGTCGAGGCCCAGGTACAGACGGTCTTCGAGCTCGTTGTAGTACACGTACACCCAGCGGAGATCGAAGCCGCTCTTTGCGAGCAGACAGATCTCGTTGACGGGGTCCCCTTGGTCCCCCTGAGCGACGGCCATGATGTCGCTCAAATCACCGTCGACGGTCACCTGCGCACGCGCGACGGTGCCGAAGCACACGAAGGCGAACAGGGCCGTGAGGATGCCGAGGAGTCGCATGAATCCTCCCTTTCTCTTGCGAGACTGGTGGTCCGTCAAAAAAAAAGGGCCGCCGACTCCGTGAGGAATCAGCGGCCCGTTTGTTCCGGTACCACTCGAACAGAATTCGTTTCCAAGCCCGCGGAAGGAAGCAAACTGCATACCCTTGGTTGCGAATCGGTGCGTCGGGAATTCCGACGATCGAAAGCACAAGAGGTGTATCGCCTTACGACGCTCGCCGGAGGGGCGTCACGGCGACGTTCCCGTCCGAGGATTTTCTCGCGTCGAAAGTTCGCAACACCTCCGGGGGCTTTCGGCGAAGAACGCCGCTAAGTCATTCCCTCCCTCGTGATTGGCGGGTGTTCACCAAACTCGACGCATGATGCGCAAATGCATCGCTGGAAATCCTTCTTGCCCTTGGGGTTCTTGCAGTACTATTTGCCCGAATCAGCTGTTCTGTAGCATCTGTGGTCGAGGAGATCGGGCGGTGTCGATCGTGGGAGGGCGCCCAGGTGAGGCGGCTCGCGATCCCACCGTGAATCCGCGGCTGCGGAAAGGAGGTGCCGCACGGAAGTGGATCTTCGTGCTCAAGGCAAACCGTCCGTAAGGGCGGGACGCAAAGCTGAAGGGCCCCGGGGCGCGAGCTCGGAAGGAGAGCCGCGGCGGGGTAGCCAGTTGCCATGGAGATGGAGGAAGACTGTGCGATGTTGAAGCGCGTAGAGGTATTGGGCCTCGTACTCGCTCTGCTGATCGCGCCTTGTGCGGTATCGGCGGAGCAGTTCGAGACGATCGAACTGCCAGGAGTCTTGGACTTGTTCGGCAGTGCAGTGACCCCGGACTCGGACACCTTGTTCGTCATTACGATGACGGGCGTGATCTGGGTCTACGACGTCGAGACTCGAGCGAGCACCGGCGTCATCAACCTGAGGGACGAGCTCTTGCGGCCGACGGCGGGTGCCGTGGCCAATGGCAAGTTGTACGTGCAGTCGTTCCGCGACATCGCGGTGATCGACACGCTGTCGCACGACTTGCTCGCAATGATCCCGCTGACGCCGGGTCTCGGATCTTCGTACGGCGCCGTGTGCGTGTCGCCGGGTGAAGATCGCGTCTACGTGTTGTCCGGTTCGAGCCCCGATCTCACGGTGGTCGATCCGTCGAACGACCAGGTCACGGCGCGCGTGAACGTCGGTCTCGACTTCACGGGCATGGGAATGTCTCCCGACGGCCGAAGGCTGTACCTCACGAGCAGCGACGAGAACCGCATGCTGATCGTGGATACGCAGACGCTTTCGATCGTTGCCGACGTCCCGTACTTCCGCAACCACGGTCTTTCCGACTACAAGACGTCGGTGCGCGTCAACCCGATGAACGGCAACGTGTACGTCGCGTACGTCGACGATACGGTTCGCGGCCGCGTCTCGCTGCTGAGTCCCGATGGCACGTTGCTCGACAGCATCGGAGCCGAACGGTTCTCGACGGGTCTCGAGATCACCGCGGACGGACGCTACCTCGTCCTCGGATGCGGCACGATCCTGAGTCCGAGCACCGGTGAAAGTCTCGGAACGTTCGATACGGCCGTCTACGGTCTCACGAACGTTCGCCTGTCACCGGACGGGAGCCGCGTCTTCGTGTGCAACCTGAACGACCAGAACGTGCGCATCGTGCAGGGATTCGATGCCGCGCTCGAGGTGTCCGGGACGCCGGCGGAAGGCGAGATGCTGTCGCTCTCGCTCGATCTGCCGAACGAAGCGGGCCAGCTCTTCCAGATCGGTGCGGCGCTCGGAGTCGACGAAGGCATCGCGATTCAAGACGGTCGCGTGGTGCCGGTCGATGCCGATTCGCTGCTTCGATTCAGTGTCAAGACCGACAACGAAGTCTTCCAGGGATTCGCGGGACGCCTCGACGGGAACGGTCGCGCTCAAGCGCTCATCGATCTCGCGGGCAGCTTCCCCGGCAAGACGATCGGAACCGAGATCTACCTGTGCTTCGTGACGCTCGACGAACGACTCGCGCGTTCCGAAGTACGCAAGATCTCCAACGTCGCGAAGTTCACTCTCACGGACTGAGCGACGATCTTCGGGCGGGAGCTCGGAGGAGATGCGGCGAAAGGGGCTGCATCGGAAGATGAATGGGATGAGTTTGCAAGAGAACGGCCGGCCACCCGAGAGGGTGGCCGGCCGCTTTTGTAACACGCTGTCCGGATCGACGGATCGGACGGGATCCGACGTTCGGAGAGAGAGAACGTCAGCGACGGTTCTGATGGAGGATCAGGGTCGCACCGAGAAGGAGGGCCAGGATGAGCATGCCGATCTCGGACAGCGTCGGGATTTCCAGTGGTCCCGCGTCAGCCGTGGCAGAACAGGACGTTCCGACCGGATCGCCAGGATTGGCGTCGGTTCCGGTCTCCGCCGCGATTGTTGCGGTGTTGATGAGCGGGCCGGCCGCGTTGCCGGCGACATCCGCTTCGTACTCCACGACGACTTGCTGGGCCGGCGCGAGGTCGCCGAGGGTGCAGGAGAGACTCCCCCCGGCGAAAGCGCAGCCTGCAGTCGAAGTCGTCACGTTCGTGTAACCCGTGGGGATCGGATCCTCGACGGTGACGTTACGCAGATCGGTCGTCCCGGTGTTCGTGACGGTCACGCGGAAGAATACGTGATCGCCGGGCTGGACGTTGATGGAGCTCGAGAAGTTGACTCCATCTTTGGAGATCTGCTTGTCGCAGTCGATCCCGGGCGTGAGCATCTGTACCTGTGCGGTACATTGGCTCGGGACCGTGAGACCCGGGTTCGGGACCGTGCCCGACAACCCGACGATGTCCACGAGGTTCGTGACCGAACCGGACGCCGTCGACTTGACCGTGGCGCGGAACTCGAGTTCCTGGGTCTCGCCTGCCTTGAGAGGACCGAACCCGCACTCGAGCGTCATGCCGTTGAAAGCGCAGATACCGGGATCCAGGGTGACGGGCGACTCGAAGAACTGCGGGTTGAGAACGTCGGTGACGGTCACGCCGTAGTAGCGGCCTTCACCGGTGTTGGTCACGACGATGCGGAAGTACACCGTCTGACCGGGAACCATCTGGATGGCGGGGAAGAAGTTCACTCCGTCGGCCGAGACCAGCTTCTGGCAAGCGATCTCCGGCGTCAGGATTTCTATGGGTACCGAGCACGAGGACGCGAGCGTCGTACCGGGGTTGCCGGCCGTACCCGGGGTGGCGGTGATATTGGCGGTGTTGACGAGCGGATCGGTCGGCGGGTTCTCGGTCACGCGGGCCGAGAAGCGCACGGGGACGATCTCGCCGACGCCGATCGGACCGAGGTCCGCGCAGGTCACCGTGAGACCCGACACCGTGCAGCCGGCGGTTTCGACGATCACGTCGGCGAAGCCGGCGGGCAGCGTATCGACGAACGTTCCCGTGAAGAAGGGCACGTCGCCCGTGTTCTGCACGAGAACCTCGAAGTAGACGCGCTGTCCGGGGATGGCCGTCGCCGAATCGCCGTAGGCGCCGCCGACGACCGTGGTCGCACCCTTGATGCAGATCACGTCGGGCTGGCCGAGGAACACCGTGTCCGAGCACTGGCTCATCGTCTCGAGCTCACCCGCGTTCGCGGTGACGAGCACGTTGTTGGTGAGCGAGCCCGTCGGCGGGTTCGTCGCCGTGACGTCGGCGGTGTAGCGAAGCGTGAAGCTCGCACCCTGCGCGAGGGTGCCGAGGTCGTCACAGACGATGGTGCGCAGCACTTCGTCGATCGTGCATCCCGTGGCCGGCTCGATCATCTGGATGTTCGCGAGGCCTTCGGGAAGCGTGTCGACGAAGCTCACCGTGTCGAAGGTCACGTCGTCTTCCGACGTGTTGGTGACGACGACCGTGTACTCGATCGTCTGACCCGTGACCGCGAAGTTCGGGTTCGCGGTCTTGTCGCACTCGATCGAGATGCGGATCGGGCTGACGCTGGCCGAGCACTCGCTCGTGACCGGTTCGCCCGGGTTCGAGACTTCACCCGGGATCCCCGTGACGGTCACGGTGTTGACGAGCGCCTCGGTCGGCGGCGGCGACACGCGGACGGTCGCACGATACACGATGCGCAGCGGAGCGTCCGCCGGGCACAGTTCGCCGAGGTCGGCGCACTCGATCGTGTTGCCGTTCACGGTGCATCCGACCCCTTCGATGATCTGCACGTTCTCGTAGCCATCGGGCAGGATGTCGACGATCTGCACCTGGTGGAAGCAGGCGTCGCCCGTGTTGGTGACGAGCACTTCGAAGTAGACCGTATCGCCGGGTTCGGCGATCACGTCGTCGGCGTAGGTGATGCCGTCGAGCGAGACGTTCTTGTCACAGTCGATGTCGGGCGAGAGGAGCTCGAGGTCGACCGGGCAGGTCGACTGCACGGGCGTACCCGTGTTGCCCTGCACGCCCGGGTTCGCGGTAACGGTTGCCGTGTTCGAGGCCGTGCCCGACGTCGCGATGAGGCGTGCCGTGAAGATCACGGTCGCTTCTTCGCTCGGCGCGAGCGAGCCGAGGTTGCAGCTGATCTGGTTGGCGACGACCGCGCACGATCCCTCGACGATCTGGATCTGATCGAAGGCCGCCGGATCGACGATATCCTCGAGCATGACGTCGACGAGATTCACGTCGCCGGTGTTGCGCGCCGTGATCGTGAAGGTGATCGTCTGGCCGGTGACGGGATCTTCCGGCGTCGCCGACTTCTCGCATTCTATGTCCGGCGTGCCGATGACGACCTGCGCGTCGCAGATCGAGCTCACGGGCGTGCCGGGGTTTTGCGCAACCGTACCCGGGATGGCCGTCACGGTCGCGGTGTTGACGATGGTCTGCGGCGTCGTCGCGATCACTTCGGCGGCGAACAGCACGGTGACCGGATCGCCGTTGCGCGGCATCGGGCCGAGGTCACAGTCGAGCGTGTTCCCGGTCAGGTTGCAGTTCCCGTCGAGCACCTGCACGTTGCCGAGTCCGGCCGGGACGATGTCGTCGAGGTTCACCGACAGGAAGTGCGACTCGCCGGTGTTCGTCGCGACGATGCGGAAGTAGACGTTCATGCCGGGCGCCGCCGTGACCGACGGACCGAAGCCCATGTCGCCGAAGAGCGAGACACTCTTCTCGCAGATGATCTC
>JAUIME010000946.1 GCA_030433195.1 bacterium | reverse complement strand
GTACCGGTCCGCGACGTACGTGAAGACGGCATCCGAAGCCTCGACGAGAGCGAGGGGCGGAGTCGATTCGGGTGCCTCGCGCCGCGTTTCGACTTGTCGGCAAGCGACGAGCGAAAGGAAGGAAGCGGTCATCGCGATCCAGGCAGCTCGTTTCGAAACCATGCGGCGGACCTTCGGACACAAGACGGGTCGATGAGGGCCTGGCGTGCCCCCCGTCTTCAGCGTCTCAGGTGAGAGACGGCGCGGCAAGGTGGTTCTCCACGTCGTCTCAACAGAGCGAATCGAACATGGCATCGCGTCAGGTAGCCCCGGGGCAGATGTCTCTCTTGCGCGTTTCCCTGAACACTCGTTACAGTGGAGGCGGATTCATCGAGTACGAGTGCGTCCGGGGCCGGGGGGCTGCTGCGGGTGCGACGTCGATGCGGGGAGGTCCAGCGGGGTCGGGAGAGAGCGTTTCGTGATACGAAAGCACGCGAATCACAATTGGCCTTTCGAAGGAGAAGCACCGGCGATCAGCCGCGAGATCGAGCACGAGGGACACGGGATGCTGCGGGGCGTCTTCTCACCCTCGGAAATCGCCGAGCTCCGGGACGCCGTTCTCGAGGTCTACGATCGTTATCCGCCGGATCGACGGGCGGGCTGCCTCGACGACGAGCGCGCGGCCATGTTCCGCTACGAGATGTTCAATCGAAGCGCTGCCTGCCAAGAGGTCATCGCCCATCCCGAGATCCTGCGCACGATCGAGCCGTTGCTCGGGGACGATTGCCACGTCGTCGCGTGTACGTCGTGGCGCAATCCGGCGGATCCGCAGAGCGCTCCGCGCGGGCAGCAGTGGCACGTCGATGGCGGGCCGCACGTCGCACGGCCGCCCGGCACGCGCTGGCCCGACGACATCCCCTATCCGATCTTCGTGATCGCCGCGCAGATCTACCTCGAGGATTGCCGGCTCGATGACGGTCCGACCGCTGCGATTCCCGGGAGCCACAAATCGGGATGCATGCCGCCATACGAACGGATGTGGGATGTCGATCTGGAGTACGAGGGCCGCGGCGGAGTGCCCCATGTCGCCACTGCGGGCGACGTCGGCTTCGTCGTCTCCGATACATGGCACCGGCGCATGCCGCCGACCGATGCTTGCACGGGGCGCTTCTTCCTGCA
Source organism: bacterium (assembly GCA_030433195.1). Taxonomy (GTDB): domain Bacteria; phylum Planctomycetota; class JACOTG01; order JACOTG01; family JAUIME01; genus JAUIME01. The sequence goes on along the minus strand of JAUIME010000946.1, from coordinate 533 downwards.
GATCAACTACGGACGCCGCGAGATCGCTCCGCGTATCCGACCGACCGCCGATTTCAACGCCACGACAGCCGAAGCCCGTGCCCGTGCAAAGACCGATCGCGATCGACAGTTGATCGGCCTCCACGATCCGTGCTTTTACGACGGTTGAACGCGGCGAACGTCGGGACCTACGAGGGGGAGAGACTGCCATGGCGAGTGCGAGCGCCGTTGTTGCTTGGGTATTGGCGTGGGTGTGCGTGTCGGTGGATCAGCGCGACGTCGTCCGGTTCGTCGACGCCGATCGCAAGCCGCTCGAGTGCCGACTGATCCAGAGGTTCGAAGGGGACTACGTCGTCGACGTCGGCGGCAAGCGTCGAACGATTCCTCGCGACGACGTCCGCGAGGTCGAGACGGTGAACGATCGCCTCCGCGAGCTCGCGAAGCGGTCGAAGCCGGAGATGTCGACGGAAGAGCGGATGGCGCTCGCGATGTGGGCCAGCGAGCAGTCGCTCCCCGAGATGTCGGCCCTCTGCGCGTACCGGGTCTTGCTCGAC
>JAUIME010000164.1 GCA_030433195.1 bacterium | reverse complement strand
TCAAGCTTGGAAACGCATCGATCCCGCGTCCGAGGCTCCGCCGGACACGCGGCTCGGAAGGTGGGCGCGCTTCGTGCCGTCTTGGATCGGTTCGATCGACGAGCTTCAGGACCGCCACTTCGTGGTCGACAAGTCGTTCGCGACCGTGATCGCCGACGAGACGGTCGATCCCTACGTTCGTCGATCGGCTCTTCGTGTGATCGCGGCCCGGGAAGAACCGAAGTTAGCCCTCGTCGCCGCGATGACTTTGGCTGCGCAATCGACGAACGCGAGCGTTCGCCTGCTCGCAGCCGAGATACTCGGCGACTTCGACCGCCACGAGACACTCCCGACGTTACTCGATGCATGGCGCACGATTCACGCCGCAACGCTCGAAGGCCTCGGCGAACCCGTCCCGGCCCGAATGATGAGCCGCGACTTCCGGATCGATGGCTTCGCGGTATTCGCTCCGGACGATCCCGACCAGCGGCGAGACTGGAGCGTACGCTTCGCGGAGCTCGTCGAGATCACGCTCGCCGAGGACCGCCTGCGCACAGCACACCGATCGACGATCGGAGCGAGCGGGCAAGCCTGGACCGCGAGACGCTCGGAGCTGAACGAAATCGACCGGCTGCAATTGACCGGCGGCGAAACGCTCGCGACTCGACCGAGATCCCGCCGAACCGACGACGCCGTCGGCAGCGCGACGAGCGACGCCGCTCGCGACGCATTCGCACATCGGGCGAGTCGGCTCGCGCTCGTCCCGCACGACAACCCGCTGATCGATCGCGAAGCGCTGAAAGCGCTCTTCGATGTCGACGACCCAACGGTGGCGATCGCGGCAATGTGGTACGCCACGCGAACGCAATCGTCGACGATCGAGTGGCTCCCGACGATCGTCGATCGCTTCCTCGGGGACACGCGTCGCCCGTGGCCTGTCTGCTTGGAAGCCGCACGCCTCGTGACGAAAGCCGAAGGCGAGGCCGTACCCACGCTCGCCGCATCGCTCGACGCGAAGAACCCCACGTCGCGCATCCTCGCCTGTCTCACGCTCGGAGAGATCGGCGGTGCTGCCCGATCGACGATCCCGAAACTCGAGGCACTCGCCGCGAACGCCGACGAGATCGATGCCGTCCGAAGGGCCGCAACGACCGCCCGCGAACGAATCGAGTCCGCACGCTGACGGTCAGGCCGCTCGCAGTCGGTCTGCATCGACTCGCCGAAAGCGTGCCGGAAACCAAGCTCTTTCCGCAGGGCCGACCGCCCTACCCCGCCGACGTCCCCGTGACCACTTCGGCCGTCTTGCGGCGGACGGCGGCGAGGCGCTCGTCGATCGCGAACACGAGGCTGAACAGCGTCGGAACGACGAGGAGCGTGAAGATCGTCGAGGCTGCGAGGCCGCCGATGACGACGCTGCCGAGGCCGCGGTAGAGCTCGCTGCCGGCGCCCGGGAAGAGGGCCAGCGGGGCCATGCCGAGGATCGACGTCGACGTCGACATGAAGATCGGTCGGGTTCGCGTGCGCACCGAGAGGCGGATCGCGTCGCGCGGCTTCATGCCGTGCTCGCGGATGTTGCGCAGGCCTTGATGGACGATGAGGATCGCGTTGTTCACCACGGTGCCGATGAGGATCACGAAGCCGAGCATCGTGAGCAGGTCCATCTGGTGGCCCGTGAGCTCGTGCACGAAGCGCAGGCCGATGATTCCGCCGACGGCCGCGAGCGGTACGCTGAACAGAATCACGATCGGATAGACGAAGCTCTCGAACAGCGCCGCGAGCAGCAAATACGTGATCACGACCGCGAGCAGCAGGTTCCACTTCAACGCGTCGCGCGTCGACGTGAGCTTGTCGGCCGTTCCCGACAAGCGCGTCATGACGTTCGGCGCGATCGCTCCTGCTTCGCGAAGCGGCGCGATGATCTCCTGTTGCACTCGGTTCATCGTCGTCGAGAGCTCTTCGCCCTCGGGCGGCGACACGATCAGCTTCACGGCGCGACGCTCTTCGATGTGCTTGATCTGCGTCGGCGCGCTCGATTCTTCGAGCTGCGCGACGGCCGACAGCGGCACGTAGCGTCCGGCCGGCGTGAACAGCGGCAGGTCCGACAAACGCTCGGTCGTCGCGCTCGGATCGCGCCCGGCGATGAGCTTGATGTCGATCGTCGCGCCCTCGTGGCGATAGTCGCTCACGATCGCGCCATCGACCATGCACCGCACGAAGAAGCCGAGATCGCGCACGTTCAGGCCGAGGTCGGCCGCCGCCGCTTCGTCGACCTTGACGCGGATCTCGGGCCCGCCGAGGTTGTAGTTCGACGGATCGGGACGCGGGAAGGTGCCGATCGTCTGCAGGATCGACCCGGTAAGCGCACCGGCCGCGGCCTTCACCGCTTCGAGGTCGCCACTCGTCACTTCGAGATCGATCGAGTTTCCCGACGTGAGTCCGCGCTCGAACAGACTGCGCTGTGCGGGGAATGCCATGACACCCGGCACGTCGGCCACGGCATGACGGAACAACTCGACGAGCGGTTTCACGTTCTCGTCGTCCATGCTGCGTCCGCCCATGAACACGCTTTGATCGAACGCGACGTAGAAGAAGCTGTGCAGCTTGGGGATCGGCTCCGACCCCTGGTACCAATCCGGGAACGCGTACTCTTCGGGCAGCTCGCCCTCGTCCCAATACGGCGCGAGTCGCGACTCGACCATCTCGCCCATGCGCACGAATTCGTCCGTGCTGTAGCCGGGCGGCGGGATGATGAACCCGAACACGAGGTTCTGGTTCCCCGCGGGCAGGTACGTCATGGGCGGCACGAACACGATCGACAACAGAATCGCGAGCCCCGTGAGTACGCCGACCGTCGCCACCCGCCGCCAAACGTTCTTGTTGAGCCAATCGACGAACGTCGCGATACGCCCGCCGAACCCGCGGCGATGCACCTCGGCGTCGGGATCGATCTCGGTTTCGGCGTCGTCGGCGTCTTTGTCGGTCTTCGCGCCGATGCGCGACGCGACCATCGGGATGAACAACACCGACACGATGAGCGACAGGAACACCGCTGCGCTGATCGCGATCGCGATGTCGCGGAAGAGCTGTCCCGCCTCTTCCTGCACGAACACGACCGGGATGAACACCGCGAGCGTCGTGAGCGTCGATGCGAGCACCGCGCCCCAGACCTCCTTCGCGCCGTCGCGCGCCGCCGCGAGCGGACTCTTGCCGTCGCGCCGATGCCGCACGATGTTCTCGAGCACGACGATCGAGTTGTCGACCACCATCCCGACCGCGAACGCGAGCCCCGCGAGGCTGATGACGTTGATGTTACGCCCGAGCATGCCGAGCGCGAGGAACGATCCGATGACACTGATCGGAATCGCCACCGCGACGATGAGCGTACTGCGCAGCTCGCGCAAGAACAGCAGCATGACGATGATCGCGAGCAGGCCGCCGACCCACAGGTTCTGCACGACGAGATCGATCGCGTTGTAGATGTAGATCGTCTGGTCGAACGCCTGCTCCATGACGACGCCGCGCGGCGCGAGGATGTCGCGGTTGGCGACGACCACCGCGGCCTTCAAGCTCTTCATCACCTCGATGACGTTCGTGCCGGCTTGGCGCCCCGCGTTGAGCGCGATCGCGGGCTCGCCGAGCGTACGCACGAGCGTCGTGCGTTTCTTGTAGCCGAACTCGGCGTGGCCGATGTCGCGCAAGAACACGGGATTCCCGTCGCGGCGCGCGAGCAGCAGGTTCTCGATCTCGGACAGGTCCTCGAACTCGCCGATCGTGCGGATCGTGTACGAGCGCTTGCCTTGATCGATCGTGCCCGCCGAAACATCGACGTTGCGCGCGCGGATCGCGTCACGCACGTCCGACAGCGTGAGCTGCCGCCCCGTGAGCTTCGCGGGATCGATGACGACCCGCACCTCGCGCTCGACACCGCCCACGACGCCGATGCGCGCGATCCCCTCGGCGCGCTCGAGCAGCGGCTTCACCTCTTCTTCGACGAGCGTTCGCAACAGCGGCACGTCTTCGGGCGCGAGCGTGGAATCGGGCGTGCGCTTCAAGATGAACCACGCGATCGCACTCGCCTCTTCGCGCTCGCCGGCTTGCATCACGGGCTCGTCGACGTTCTCGGGATACTCCGGAACCTGTCGCAGCTTGTCACTGACGTCGACGAGCGCGCGACTGATGTCCATGTCGAGATCGAACTCGAGCTCCACCGACGACGTCCCTTCGGACATCGTCGACGTCATCTTCTGGAGCCCTTCGATCCCTTTGAGTCGCTCCTCTTGTTCGTCGACGATCTCACGCTCGATCTCTTCGGGTGACGCACCTTCCCAACGCGTCGTGACCGTAATGATCGGCGTGTCGACGTTGGGTGTGAGCTGGATCGGCAGCGAGTTCGCCGTGATGAGACCGAACAGCACCACGAGGATCACGCCCACGAGGACCGTGACGGGCTTCTTGATCGCGAAGTCGATCGGGTTCACGGCCGCTGACCTCCGCCGGTCGATCCCGTTTCACGCTCTCCGCCGCGATTCTTCGCCGAAACGTCGCGCGGAACGACGCGAACGGGCGACCCGGGCCGCAACGTTTCGTTGCCGAGCACGACGACCGACTCGCCCTCTTCGATCTCACCTTCGACCACGACGAGCCCCTTCTCCGTGAGGCCCGGTCGGACCGGAACACGCTCGGCCTTGCCGTCGCGCACGACGAACACGACGCGCCCGATCGGGCTCTCCGCGATCGCGTCGCTCGGCACCGTGAGCACGCCGTCTTTCGTCATCGTGTCGAAGAACGCTTTCACGCTCATGCCCGGAAGCAACATGCCGTTTTCGTTGTCGAGCCGCACGGTGACGGGGAAGGTCTTCGCGGCCGGATCGCCGCGCGGGATGATCGCGCGGATCGTGCCCTGGAAGCGTTGGTCGGGCGCGACCGCAATGCCGATGGTCGCGGACTGGCCCACTTCGAGATTCCGAAGGTCGCCTTCGGAAACGGCGAGCCGCGCGCGCACCGGATCGGTCTGCACGAGCGAGAACAACGCCTCGCCCGAGTTGACGTAGCGCCCGACTTCGACGAGCTTCTCCGTGACGACGCCCGAGAACGGAGCGCGGATGGTCGCCTTGCGGATTTCGTCGTCGATCTCGTCGAGCTCGGCCTTGCGGATCGCGACCGACTGCTCGGCGCGCGCGATCACTTCGGGTCGCGGCCCGGCTTCGAGCCGCTCGAGGATGGCCTGGCGCTGATCGCGAATCGCCTCACGGCTCCGCTCGACGGCCTGGGCACTCGAGATCTCGTCTTCCGACACCGAATCCGATCCGCGCAGCGCCTCGATGCGCTCGCGGTCGAGCCGCGCTTCATCGAGCTGCGCGACGGCGTCGCCGACCGATGCGCGCGCCTCGAGGATGTCTTCGCGACGACTGCCGGCGCGGTACTCGGCGAGCTGCTGCTCGTCGAGTGCGAGCTCGGCCTCGGCGCGGCGCTTGCGAATCTGGCGCGACAGCGTCTCGAGCCGCAGCAGCACGTCACCCTCTTCGACGCGGTCGCCCTCCTCGACGAGCACCTCGGCGACGAGCCCCGGCACCTGCGCGCTCACGTTCGTCGCGCGCACGGCTTCGATCCAGCCGAGCGCCTCCACGCGGATCTGGAACGTCCGCCGTTCGACGGTGGCGACACTGACATTGCTCGGCCCGCCGGGCTGCGCGAGCGCCGGCGCGGCGAAGGGCCCGGATCCGAGGATTCCGAACGCGAGGCAGACGAGACCGAAGACCGCCGCGGATGGCGCGAGCCGTGCGGCGGGACGGGGGGCGAGACACGGGTAGCATGAACGAGGCACGGGGAACCTCCGAATGGGACGGACCGGGAACGCAACGTCCCTTGGTGATACGAAATGCGGCAGCGAGCGGTGGCGGCGAACGACCTTTAATCGACCATAATGGCAGGCGAGTTTCAAACCCCGAGACGGCCGACCGCCGACTCCCGAGCCCGCGACCGGCGCTCCATTGACCGGACCGGCGACACCAAGTAGTTTGCCAGCTTCGACCTCCGACCGTATCCGCGAGATCTCGCCCATGGAAGGCTACCTACCGATCGCGATCCTGCTGCTCGTCACCACGGTGACGTGCGTGCTGCTGCTTTGGCTCGCCGGCAGGCTCGGACCGAGGGTCGCCGACGAGGTGAAGGACACCCCCTACGAGGGCGGCGACGACCCGCTCGGGCGCGCTCGCGTGCGCCTCACGGTGCCGTTCTTCCGCGTCGGGATCCTGTTTCTCGCCTTCACGGTGGCCGCGATCTTCTTGTTCCCCTGGGCGTTGACGTTCCGCGAGCGACTCGCCGACGGCAACGCGGGACTCGTGGCGATCGTCGTCTTCACGGGCGTGCTCGGCTTCGGCTACGCGTACGCCGTGCGCAAGGGAGCGATCGATTGGGACTGAAGACCGACGCGGACCGACCCGCGCGAACCGGCGGCCTCGCCGGATGGGCGCGCAGCCGTAGCCTGAACGCGATCGTGTTCGAGGGCCACGGCGTCTCGCGCGACTGCGTGAATGCGCTCGCCGAAGCATCCGATCTCGGCATCGCGACCGGCGGCCACTCGCCGCGCCAGGCCGACTTGCTCGTGATCGCGGGACGCATCACGATCCGGCAGCTTCCGGTCGTACAGCGCATTTGGCGGCAGATGCCCGAACCGAAGTGGTGTGTCGCGTTCGGCGCGAAGGGCGGTGCCGATACGTACGCCCTCATCGACGATCTCGCGAAGTACCTGCCGATCGATCATGCGGTCGCGACGTGCCCGCCCGACCGCGCGACGTTCGACGCGGCGATCGCGCGCATCCGCGACATCGCCGCGGGCAAGGCCGCATCGGAGCGACCGACGTGAGCGCCGCCGATTCCGACAAACCGAAGAAAAACGCCGCGACGACGCACGACGTCGAGCGCGCCCTGCGCGACCGCTTCGGCGATGACGTGATCTCCGCGACGAAGTTCCGCGACCAGATCGCGGTCACCGTGCAGCAAGCCAAGCCGCTCGCGATCCTCGAGTTCTTGCGCAACGACGAAGGCTACGACACGCTCGTCGATCTCGCGGGCGTCGACTGCGCCGATCTCGACGGCCGCGAGCACGACTTCGAGCTCGTGTACGTGCTGCGAAGCGCCGAACGCGGTCATCCGACGTTCCGCCTGCACGTGGCCATCGTCGGCCGCGAGAATCCCAAGGTTCCGAGCGCCGCCGAGCTGTGGCCGAGCGCCGCGTGGCCCGAGCGCGAGATCGCCGAGATGTACGGCATCGGCTTCAAGCAGCATCCGGATCCGCGAAAGCTGCTGTTGCCCGACAACTTCGAGACGCACCCGATGCGCCGCGAATACCCGCTCGCCGGCGAAGGCGAACGCGAGAAGTTCCCCGAGCTCGGCGTCCCCCACGCCGAAACGGAATAACGAGGCGATCCCCGACTCATGCTGAAGCTCCTGAAGAAGAAGGCCGACCCCAAGGTCGGGCCGGATTACCTGGTGCTCAACATCGGGCCGCAGCATCCGAGCGCGGCGCGCGATCTGCGTATCGTCGTGCAGCTCGACGGCGAACACGTCGAACGTTGCGTGCCGCAGAACGGCTACCTGCACGGCGGCTTCGAGAAGCTCGCCGAGACGATGCCGACCGGTGCGTTCGTCGAGTTGCTCGATCGCGGCGGCAGCCTCGCGACGGCGAGCGTGCAACTCGCGCTCGTCGAGGCGATCGAAGCGCTTGCCGACGTCGAAACCACCGAGCGATGCGCGTACGTGCGCGTGCTCATCGCCGAGCTCGACCGCATCGCCCGGCACCTGCGCACGATCGCGGCGATCGCACACGAAACCGGCGCCGACCTCGCGTGCCGCATGCTGCGCGAGCCCGCCGCGCGCGTCGACGAGCTCGTCGCGCGGTTCTTCGGCGGACGCACGTTCGCGCGCATCGGCGGCCTCGCGGCGGACATCCCCGCGGGCGTCACGACCGACTGCGACGAGACGCTCGACGCCGTCGAGCGCGCGCTCTCGTCGACCGAAGCGATGCTCTCGCGAAACCGCATCTTCGTGCATCGCACGAAAGGCATCGGCACGATCTCGCGCGACGAAGCGCGCGCGCACGGCGTGTCGGGCCCGACGCTTCGCGCGACGGGCATCGCCGAAGACGTGCGCCGCACGGCGCCGTATCTCGTGTACGACCGCATCGACTTCGACATTCCGGTCGGCACGCGCGGCGACGCGTTCGACCGCTATCTCGTGCGCTGCGCCGAAATCCGCGAGAGCCGCAAGATCATCCACGAAGTGCTGAACGCGCTGCCGCTCGGCAAGGTCGGCGACGCGAAGCCTTCCGACGTCGAGCTTCCGACCGGCGAGCTGTACCGCGCGATCGAGTCGCCCGACGGAGAGCTCGGCGTGTTCGTGGCTGCGGCCGGCGGCACCACGTTGCGTCGCCTGCGGCTGCGATCGCCGTCGCTCGCGCACTTCGAAGCGTTCGGCGCCAAGACGCCCGGACACGACCTCGGCAGCGTCCTGCCATTCCTCGCCAGCCTCGGCATCCGACCCGCGGAGATCGACCGGTGATGACAAACGTCCTCATCCAACTCGCCAAGGCGCTGATCGTGCTCACGGTGATCGATCTGGCGCTCCTCGGTATCTCGGCCATGCGCCGCTGCGTCGACGCGAAGATGTCGGGGTTGCCGCAGCCGAAGGGTTTCTTGCGCCCGGTGATCGATTTCGTGAAGGCGCTCTACAAGGAGAACCTCGTCCCCGAGCACGTCGACCGCACGCTCTACACGATCGCGCCCGCGATCGCGCTCGTGCCGGCCGTGCTCGCGATCGCGGTGCTGCCGTTCGGAACACCCGTCGCGGCCGAAGGCCGCACGATCGAGCTTCAGCTCGCGAGTCTCGACACGGGCGTGCTGTTCGTGCTCGCCACGGGTCTGCTCGCGATGACGGGGATCGTCTTCGGCTCGTTCGCGTCGAACAACAAGTTCGCGATGCTCGGCGGCCTGCGCGCCACCGCGCAGACGCTCGCGCTTTGGACGGTCTACGCGCTCGCGATCGTC
>JAUIME010000163.1 GCA_030433195.1 bacterium | reverse complement strand
ACGTGCGCGTCGGCGACGTCGCACGCGTCGAGCTCGGGGCGCAGACCTACGACATGTACTCGCAGCTCAACGGCGCGCCTTCGGCGTCGATCCTCGTCTACCAGCTCCCGGGCGCCAACCTGCTCGAGATTTCCGAGAACGTGCGCGCCGCGATGGAGGAGATCGGCGAGGCGTTTCCCGAAGGGCTGGAATACGTGATCACGTACGACGCGTCCGACGTGGTCAACGCGTCGATCCGCGAGATCGTCACGACTCTGTTGATCGCCGTCGCGCTCGTCATCTTCACGGTGTGGATCTTCCTGCAAGACGTCCGCACGACGTTGATCCCGTCGGTCACGATCCCCGTGAGTCTCATCGGCACGTTCGCGGTGCTCGGGCTGCTCGGCTTCTCGATCAACACGCTGACGATGTTCGGGATGGTGCTCGCCATCGGCATCGTCGTCGACGACGCGATCGTCGTCGTCGAGAACGTGATGCGCAACATCGACGCGGGCTTGTCACGTCGCGATGCCGCGGTCAAAGCGATGGAAGAGGTCACCGGGCCCGTCGTCGCGACAACCCTCGTGCTTCTCGCGGTGTTCGTTCCGACCGCGTTCATGGGCGGGATCACGGGTGTGCTGTTCAACCAGTTCGGTCTCACGATCGCGACGACGACCGTGTTCAGCTCGATCAACGCGCTGACGCTGAGCCCCGCGCTGTGCGCGCTCATGCTCCGCAAGAGTCCCGAACGCCCGAACCGCTTGTTCCGCGGATTCAACTTCACGCTCGACAAGGCGACGAGCGGCTACGAGAAAGTCGTCGGGCTGTTCATACGCCGCCTCGCGTTGACGGTACTCGTCTTCTCGATCGCGGTGATCGGGGCGGGCTACGGCATGGTCAGCACACCGACGGGATTCGTCCCCATGGAGGATCAGGGCTACTTCATGGTCAACGTGCAGCTCCCCGACGGCGCGTCGCTCGAGCGCACGCGCGGAGTGCTCGACGAAGTCAACGCGATCCTCGAAGAGACGCCGGGCGTCAAGTCGACCATCGCGCTCGGCGGCTACTCGATGCTCGAGGGCGCCGCGATCTCGAACCTCGGCTCGGCGATCGTCGTGCTCGAGCACTGGGACGAACGCCAATCCGCCGAGACGAAGTTGGGCGGTATCATCGGCAGCGTCCGGCAGCGCTTCGCCGGGATCCAAGAAGGGATCGTCGTCGCGTTCCCGATGCCGCCGATCCCCGGGCTCGGGCTCACGGCCGGGTTCGAAGTGCAGATCCAAGACCGGCAAGCCGTCGGGCTTCGCAACCTCGCGCAAACCGTCGATGCGTTGATCGAAGCCGGGAACAGCCAGTCCGGCCTCACGGGGATGTACACGGGGTTCCGCGCGTCGGTCCCGCAACTCTTCGTCGACGTCGACCGAGAGAAGGTGAAGACGCTCGACCTCTCGCTGCAGAACGTCTTCGACACGATGCAAGCGTACCTCGGCTCGACGTACGTGAACGACTTCAACCTCTTCGGACGCACCTACCAGGTGAAGGTGCAAGCCGACGCCGCGCACCGCGCCGCCACCGAGGACATCCGCAATCTGCGCGTGCGTAACGCAGAAGGCGAGATGATCCCGCTCGACACGCTCGTCCGCGTCGAAGAATCGTTCGGGCCGCAGGTCGTGAATCGCTACAACCTCTACCCCGCGATCAACGTCAAAGGACAGCCCGCGCCCGGTTTCACGTCCGGGCAAGCGATGGACCTCCTCGAAGACGTGGCGCAAAAGACGCTTCCCGCCTCCGCCGGATTCGAATGGACGGGGCTCTCGTACCAAGAGAAAGAAGCCGGAAGCCAAACCGGCATCATCTTCGGACTGGCGATCCTTCTCGTGTATCTCGTGCTCGCCGCGCAGTACGAAGCCTGGTCGATCCCGTTCGCGGTGATCCTCGCGGTGCCGCTCGGGATGCTCGGCGCGTTCGGCGCGCTCCTCGCGGCGCACCTCGACAACAACGTCTACACGCAGATCGGGCTCGTTCTGCTCGTCGCGCTCGTCAGCAAGAACGCGATCCTCATCGTCGAGTTTGCGCGCGAGAAACGATCCGAGGGCTTGCCCCTTCGCGAAGCCGCATCGACCGCCGCGCGCCTGCGCTTCCGTCCGATCCTCATGACGGCCCTGTCATTCATCCTCGGCACGATTCCGCTGCTCGTCGCGTCAGGGGCGGGTGCGGCCTCGCGCCGCGTTCTCGGCCTCACGGTCTTCAGCGGTATGCTGTGCGCGACGGTGCTCGGCGTGCTGCTCACACCCGCCGTGTACGTCATCATCCAGGGCTTCAGCGAACGCCTGCGCGGTCGCAAGGGCGACACCGGTGAATCCGGCAGCACGCCCGAGAACCCGGGGCCGCCCCAACCGAAGCCGACCCAGCCGAAAGGCGAAGGGCCGAAGACGGGATCCCCCGCTCCCGCCCCGTCCTGAGCCCCTTGCGCCCGAACGTCGGGCTACGAAAAGGAGTCCCTGAGCATGCTGCGTCGACCTCACCCTGCTTTGCGATGCGTCCGCGCCACGACTCGGATCCTACCGCTCGCGCTCGTCGCGCTCGCATTCGGCGGGTCCGCGGGAATCTTCGTCGCGACTGCCGACGCACGAGATCCGCAACCCGACGCCTCCTCGCCGTTAAACGCGACGGCGCTCCCGTGGCCCGACTTCCGCGGCCCGAACCGCAACGGACACGCCCCCAGCGAAGCAACTCCGCCGATCACCTGGAGCGAGACCGACAACGTCCGATTCCGCACCGCGATTCCCGGCACGGGATGGAGCTCGCCCGTCGTCGGCGAAGGCAAGGTGTGGATGACGTCGGCTCGCAACGGCGGCCGCGAACGACTCGTCGTCGCCGTCGACTCTCAGTCCGGCGCGATCGTGCACGAACGAGTCCTGTTCGAAGTCGAAGAGCCCGAACCGAAGAATCGTCTCAACAGCTACGCCTCGCCTTCGCCCGCGCTCGCACCCGGTCGCGTGTTCGTTCATTTCGGATCACTCGGGACCGCATGCCTCGACGCGAAGACGGGGGCGACGATTTGGGAACGGCGCGACCTCCCGTGCGATCACGAGCAAGGCCCCGGCGCGTCGCCCGTGCTCGTCGACGACCTGTTGATCGTGAACCTCGACGGCGTCGACCGCCAGTACGCCGTCGCTCTCGACGCCGCCACCGGAGCGACACGCTGGGAGACGCCGCGAAGCGCGGACCTCGAAGCGAAGCCGAAGACGATGCGCAAAGCGTACAGCACACCGATCGTCGTCACCGCGGACGGTCGTCGCTGCTTGATCAGCAGCGGCGCGGTCGCGACCTACGCGTACGACCCGGCGACCGGCGCCGAGCTGTGGAGCGTCGAACACGGCGGCTTCTCGATGTCGTCGCGACCGATCGCGAACGACGAGTTCCTCTACCTGAACACGGGCTACATGAAGCCCCGGCTCGTCGCGGTTCGGCTCGACGGGCCGCAGCTCGACCGAGATCCGGCCGCGCTCGAGACCGCGCCGGACGCAGCCGCCGCGCGCACGATCGAATGGTCCAACGACGACGCCGTGCCCGCGATGGCCTCGCCGATTCTCGTCGGGGAGCGCATCTACATGGCCAACGAAAAGGGAATCCTCGCCGCGCTATCCGCGAAGACCGGCGAGACGATCTACCGCAAGCGCGTCGGCCGCAATTTCTACGCATCGCCCGTCTATGCGGGAGGGCATCTGTACTTCTTGGACCGTGGCGGCAACACCGTGGTCATCGCACCCGGCGACGGTGACGAGCCGTCGATCATCGCCGAGAACCCCCTCGAAGACGGGTGCATGGCGTCGCCGGCCGTCGTCGGCGACACGCTGTTCCTACGGACCGAAACGCACCTCGTCCGGATCGAAACCGACGACCCGGACGAGGCGGAAGAAACCTCACTCGACGACTGACGCGACGTCGCGTGGTCGCACGATCAGCGCCTCGACGACGGCTTGCCCATCTCCGCGATCTCCCGCACGGCACCGAGCGGCATCGTGAAGAGAAACTCCGCACGATCCGACGCGAACGAACCCGCGACCATCATCGGCTCTCCGCTGTCCAGCTCGGCCATACGCTCGCTGACACCGGGAATCGTCGCCTCGGCCGCGTTCATCAACCCCTTCATCAGACGGATGAAGTCGTAGTCCATGTAGGCCTGCCGCCCCTTGCCGTAGCGCTTCTCGGCTCGCAGAGGCGCGCCGGTACCGACGTCGCCGGCCTTGACACGATCGATCATGTCGTCGAGACGAGCGGGGATCCCGGCCCAGACGACCTTGTCGCCGACCAGCGCCAGCTCGAAGCTCGTCGGGAACCCGGGGAAGTCGGGCATCTCTTCGGGAGATGCCCAGTCGAATCCCATTCGGTGGACCTTCGCTCCCGCATGCTCGCGCGTGTCCCGCTCGATCGTCGAAGTCCCGGGACTCGAGTCTCCCGCCAGAAGCGTTCCCGTGAACAACTCGAGATAGCCACCGAGGTTCGCCAAGAGTTCGTCTTCGCTGCCTCGATAATCGATCACCGATTCCCAGTGGGCCGAGCCATCCTCCGCCATGTCGATGGCGAAGCTCGCGCCTCCCTCGTACATGCTCATGAGTTCACGCAGGATCTTCGCGATCGGCGTCTTCACCGATGCGCCCAGCTCGGGGTCTTTCGCGATCTCGGCGTACGTCGCGTCGGTGAATTCGAGGAACGAGCTTCCCGAGAACCCGTACGCAGCTCGAACCGCGGCCTCGTCGGACACGAGATCGCTGATCTCCGCGCGCATCGCCTCGTTCGCACCGAACAACTTCGCCAGCGAAGTTCCCGCACGCGCCTTCACGACGGTTCCGAGATCGAGCGCGTCGGCGGTCAAGCCGAGGTCCACCTGCATCTCCTCCACCTGCTTGCTCACCACCGCCACCGCGCCGATCTCGAGCTGCAGAAGGCCTTCGACGTTGGCGAGTCCTTCGTTAAGGCCTCCCAAGCTCGAGACCGCCTGCAGCGCATTCGCCGTGAAGGTGTCGACGACCTCGCCGTGCTCTTCGAGCGCTCGCCCGGCGTGCACGTAGAAGCGTCCCGTCGCGCCGATCTTGGCCCGCTCGATCTCCGCGTAGAGCGTGCGCACGGCGGGAGCCGCCAGCTCGATATCGGTCTGTGCGCCGACCAGCAACCCGTCGACGTACTTCGTCTTCATGCCTTGCGCCGACAAAGCGGCCGCGTAGGTGGATTCCGCCGACGTCACCGGCAGCGCGACCGCAACGGGAGGCGCGGGGACAGGCAGCGGATTCTTGCCGCGGAGAGCGACGATGAGTAGCGGCTTCGTGACGTCGAGCTGCTTCAAGCCGGGGTCGCCGAAGTTGGCGCCCAGTTGCTCACGCAAGCGCTCGCGGGTCGCGAGTTGTGGATTGAAGGCTCCGACGATCTCCCCAATCACGCCGAGCGCCGCATCGAGATCCGGCATCGTCACGTAGCCGAGGATCGCGTCACCCGGCGTCAAGACGTCGCCCGTCGCACCGGACGAGCCCGGCTTCGACGATCCACCGCCGCCGCAACCGACGACGGACACGAGCGCGAGAGCGGCGAGAACCACGGAAAGGAATCGCAAGGGCGGCGCGTCGACGGCGTGCGCCGACTTCGTTTCGAGAGTCATCGGTTCCTCCTTCAGCAGTTTGGGGACGAGCGACGTCGGGAGCACTCGAAGGGCCTCGAGCCCATCGAAAACAGGCCTCCCGGGCGCGAGAGCCTAGCAAAGCCCTGAGCCGGATCCGCGCGTTCCGATCGGGCGACGCGGGGATCGAATCGCCCCGGCACGCGAGACGGATCGGCCGCCTCATCACCCACCGTCCAAGGTGCTACGATCCGCTCGTGAACCCGACCGCCAAGTGGAGACAACTCGCGCTGCTCGTCGTCGCCGAGACGTGCGGCATGACGCTCTGGATGTCCGGCTCGGCGGTCGTGCCGCAGCTCGCCGACGCCTGGAAGCTCACGAGCGCCGAAGAGTCGTGGATGACACTGAGCGTTCAACTCGGCTTCGTCGCCGGCGCGCTCGCGAGCTCGTTCCTCAACCTGGCCGATCGCCTCTCGGCCCGCGCGCTGTTCGCGATCAGCGCCGCGATCGGCGCGCTCGCCAACGCCGCGATCCCGGCGTTCGAGCCTCCTGTCGCGGTTGCGCTCGCGTTGCGCGCCTTGACGGGCGTGACGCTCGCGGGCGTGTACCCGCCCGCGATGAAACTCGTCGCCACGTGGTGCAAGGTCGATCGCGGACTCGGTATCGGACTGCTCGTCGGCGCACTGACGATCGGCAAGGCCGTCCCGCACCTCTTGAACGGGCTCCCCGGAATCGGCATCGACGGCATGCCGCCATGGCGTCCCGTCCTCTACGCGACCTCGGGACTCGCGGCGATCGCCGCAGTCCTCGCGGGCGTGTTCGTGCGCCCCGGACCTCACCTCACGGCGGCAGCGCCGATCGACCTTCGCTTCGCGCTGCGCGCGCTCACCCATCGCCCGACGCGACTCGCGAACTTCGGCTACCTCGGTCACATGTGGGAGCTGTACGCGATGTGGGTGTGGGTGCCGATGATGCTCCTCGCGAGCTTCGAGGCCGGAGGGCTCGACGGCAACGCGGCGCGCATCGCCGGCTTCGCGGTGATCGCGGCGGGCGCGATCGGATCCGTCGCCGCAGGCCTTCTTGCGGATCGCATCGGTCGCACCATCGTCGCGGGTGCGAGCCTCGCGATCTCGGGCGCATGCTGCGTCACGGCGGGCTTCGCGTTCGGATCGCCCCTTATCCTCACGGCGATCTGCCTCGTGTGGGGTGTTGCGGTCGTCGCGGACAGCGCGCAGTTCAGCGCCGCCGTCAGCGAGCTCGCGGATCCGCGATACGTCGGAAGCGCACTCAGCATCCAAACGGCCCTCGGATTCCTGCTGACGCTCGTCTCGATCGGCATCGTCCCGTTGATCGAGCAGGCGATCGGCTGGCGTCATGCGTTCGCGGTGCTCGCGATCGGCCCGGCCTTCGGCCTCTGGGCGATGATCGCACTTCGTCGCGAACCCGAATCCACGCGCATGGCCGCCGGCCGCCGTTGATCAGGCGCGAAGCCGTGTAGTCCTGGATCTCGTCCGTTCAATCGAGATCCCAGTCGATGCGGATGTCGCCGCCGTCTTCGCACACGAACGCATGCCGTGTGACACCGACCTGCGCCCAATCGTCTTCGGCGCGGATGTTGTAGGTGGCCCCTTCTTCGAGATGGGTCACGTCGACCATGCCATTCTCGTCGGGAGTCAACTTCGGATAGCGGCACAGCGGATTCGCCGCGAGTCGCGGGTAGAACCAATCGTTCGGTTGGGGTTCACCATCTCGGTTCACGACGCGCATGCGGATGCGCTCCGACGGCTCGATACGTCGAAGGTGAATCTCGAGTCGTTCCACGGGATCCGTGAGGTTCGCCGACTCGACCACGGGCGCGAACTCGGTGTGGTATCCGTCGTCGATGACGTAGACCTGCGTCGTCCCCGTGAAGGCGACGGGTACACGAAACGCGCCGTTCTCGTCCGTCGACGTGACCGCCGTGAGGTACACGAGCACGGCCGAGCCGTCGTCCTGCACGAGGAACTCCGCGTACTCCTCACGCGACGGCCACACCGGTGCCGGCACCGATCCGTCGAACCGACGCTCGACGAGCACCCCGACGTGCGCCCCCACGACCGGCGGGCCGTCGGGCGCGAGAACCGTGCCTTCCACGTACGGAATCGCACGCGGCTCGACGTGGACGATCGTCGTCTCGCCGCGCTGCACGGTCACGCGCCGTAACTCCGGGCCGCTGGGCTCGCTCGTCACGATGCGCGCCGACACCAGCATCTCGCCGTCGTGAGGCACGTAGAGCGTTCCGTCGGGCCGGTCTTCTTCGGTCAGGTCCTGCGCCCACGCTGTCGCAAAGAGCTTGCGCGAATGCGTCGCGCCGAGCCAGCCGCGCACTTCGGACAATTCCTCCGGCGTGACGATGCCTCGCGTGCTCGCACCGTCGACGATGTACCGAAGCTGCCCGAGGTACAGCAACGGGACGGTCCGCTCGAGCGCCGCGAGGTGCGCTCGCTGCACCCCGTCGAGTTCGCTCTCGAGAAGTACCGCGGGCAAATGCGCGTACGGCGGTACCGCGATCGCCGAGATCTCACCGCCGTAGTGTTTGACGAGGTGCGACATGCGCACGTCGATACACGCGTACACGGGCAAGCGAAACACACGCACTTCGATGCCGTTCGGCCAGTGCTGCACCTCATCGGCGTCGTCGAACGTGCGCCGGAACGAGAGCCCGCCGACGTCGTCGGACAGGACGATCTCGAGCTCGCGATCGACCGCACTCGCGACGGCTGCGCGCTCGAACCAGGCGGGAGCACGATCGAGACCGAAGCTTCGACGGCGCGGCGGGACGCGCTCGACTCCTTCGTCGAACGGACGCACCGTTTCCGGAGTCACGCGCATGCCGCTCAGCCGATCTTGCACGAGGACACCGACGAGGTGGACCGGTTCGTCTTCGTCGGCGTGGGAAGACGTCGGCGCGAGCTCGGCGGGCTCACGCCGTTCGACCTCGGGCAACCGCGGCGAACGCCGGGGTCCTTCGCTCGAAGCTCCCGTCTCGCGAGCCGCATCGTCCTTTGCGCGGGAGGGATCGAAACGATCCGACCCGTCGTCGAGCCAGAGCACCAGCGCGATCACCGCGATCATGACGAAGCCGACCGCGACGACGAGAAGCCGGCGCCCGCTCGATCGAGAACCGCCGTGTGTCGATCCTGCGCGCATGTCGACCTCCGGATCCGAACCCGAACGCCCGCGGCCTTGCGTCACTTCTCGGTCGCGAGCAGTCCGTTGACGACCCAGGTAGAAAGCAGCCCCCCCAAGATCGCGAATCCCGGGACCGCCTCGGCCCCCTCGACCCCGAGGGCCATCAGGATCATCCCGGTCACCGCGGTGAGCGCGACCGCGATCGCACCGACGAGCAGCATCACCTGATTGCGCTTGCGATCGGCCTGGAAGTGTCCCGCGAGCGGA
>JAUIME010000162.1 GCA_030433195.1 bacterium | reverse complement strand
CGAACCCACGCGGGAAAGCCTGCTCGTCGAGGTATCCCACTTGCTGAATGACCTTGCGCTTGATCGCGTAGCAGAATCCGTTCACGAAGGGGACACGCGGGAAGTTGCGCGGGGAGAGCATGCGAACGAGCTCGTCCGACTCGATCACGCTTTCGGGATACGGAAGATCGTTCACGACCCAACGCCCGTCACGCTGCAACTCGGGCACCGACTGCCACGTCGCCGCGTTCGAGAGCGGTCCGACGATCCCGATCGACGCGTCGCTCTCGCCGCATTCCACGATCGACTCGATCCAGGTCGGCGGGACGACCGTATCGCTGTTCAACAAGATGACGTAGTCGGCGGCCGATTCTCGAAGCCCGTGATTCGCGGCGCGCGTGTAGCCTTGCGCCTCTTCCGACTCGTGGATCAACGTCACGAAGCGGTGGCGTTCGGCGACACCGCGCAAGTAGTGTGTCGTTGCGGGACCCGACCCGTCGTTGACGAGCAGCAGGCGATGCTTCTCGGGAGTCACGCTTTCGAGGACCGACGAGACGCACTCGCGCACGTCCTCGAGCGCATCGTGCACGCAGATGACGACGTCGACGGAAACACCCGCACGCCCCAGATCGAACTCGTCGTCGCCGCGCGCGTGGGCCCGCATGCCGAGCACCGACGTCCGCCGACTCTCGGGGAACGAGATCCGCCCGTTCTTCCAAGCTTTGAACTGATCGATCGTCAAGCGGCTGTCGAGATGGCTACGGAACGAGCGCCGCTTGAGGAGCACGCGCCGGCGAAGCTCGGCGAGCGCGTTGCCCATCTTCCAACGACGCGAATTGAGGATACGACGC
The DNA here is from genome assembly GCA_030433195.1 of bacterium. Classification (GTDB taxonomy): domain Bacteria; phylum Planctomycetota; class JACOTG01; order JACOTG01; family JAUIME01; genus JAUIME01. The sequence goes on along the minus strand of JAUIME010000162.1, from coordinate 8,213 downwards.
GTGTTCCCGGCGAGCTCTTCGAACCACACTTCGAGTTCTTCGCGCTCGGCTTCGAGCTCGGCGAGGCGCGCCTCGCGATGACGGCGCACTTCGTGGTCCGCCGCAATGCGACCGAGCTCTTCTCGCTCGACGTCCTCGAAGAAGTCGAGATCCGACAAGACCTGCCCGAGGGCGGTGCCCTCCGCACAGTCGGCTTCGCGCATGAGAATACCGACGCCCTCGAGCGCGGGAATGCACCGGAACACGAGCGAATCGTCATGAGTCAGCAGGAACGCGTCGATGGCCGTCGCCACGCCGGTGCGCTCCGCGCGAGACCCGGCGCTCGTGACGTCGAAACGATAGCGGCGCGCCCCCAACAAGACCACGACCGGAAAGGGCCGTCCCGTCTCGGTACACCACTCGTCGAGCCGCTCCAGAACCCCCGAGACCGAATGCCAACTGAGTTCGCGCGCGATCCACACGACGTCGAGTGCGTCGCGGTCGCCGATTGCGTCTTCGATCTCGTCGACGGAGTGCAGCACGGCTCCGTTCGCGCCGCAAAACTCGGCGAGCTGCTCGTGCGTGCGCACGTCGTCGCCGCGCGCTTCGAGCACGTCGCGCGGCTCGAGCGATTGAAGAATCGGCTGCAGAACCGCGTTCCAGATTCGATGCATGACCGTCCCCGACTTCCGTTGATCGCGACGCTCCCCCGCGCAAGTCGCGGGAGTCCGTCGCCTATCGCCTCGGTGTTCATCGAATGGAAACGCGCTCGATCTGAAGCCGACCGGCTCGAATCGCGGCGGCGATCGTTGTCGACCCGCGACCGCGCGTTTGGCAGAATGCGCCGCATGAGTCGACGCCATGCGCTCGCCGTGCTCGGACCGGGAATCCTCATCGCCGCCACGGGTGTCGGCGCGGGCGACCTCGCGACCGCCGCCTTCAGCGGGAGCCGCCTCGGCACCGCCATCCTCTGGGCCGTCCTCGTCGGCGCGCTGCTCAAGTTCGCGCTCACCGAGGGACTCGCTCGGTGGCAACTCGGCTCCGGAGAGACTCTCCTCGAAGGGACCGTGCGCCACCTCGGGCGCGGCGTCGGGATCGCGTTCCTCATCTACCTCCTGCCCTGGACGTTCCTCGTCTCGGCGGCGCTCATGAGCGCTTGCGGGGCCGCGGCCCACGCGATCGTTCCGTGGACGGCCGACGCGGGAACCGACAAGATCCTCTACGGCATCCTGCACAGCATCGTCGGGGTCGGGCTCGTCGCGGTCGGCGGCTTTCGCTGGTTCGAGCGCATCATGTCCGTGTGCATCGGGATCATGTTCCTCACTGTCGTGATCACGGCCGCGGCGCTCGTCACCGATCCGCTCGCGATCCTGCGCGGCGCCGTCCTCCCGACGATCCCGCGGCTCGACTCGGACGGCCTCGCGTGGACGGTCGCCCTCATCGGCGGCGTCGGCGGAACCGTGACGATCCTCTGCTATGGCTACTGGATCCGCGAGACGGGACGCGACCACGCCGAGGACCTCGGCACGTGCCGCCTCGACCTCGGGGTTGGCTATTCCGTGACGGCGATCTTCGGGATGGCGATGGTCGTCATCGGCAGCCGCGTCGACGTCGAAGGCCGCGGGGTCGGACTCATCGTCGCGCTCGCGTCACGACTCGACGCCGAGTTGGGCGGTTTCGCGAAGACGATGTTCCTGCTCGGAGCGTGGGGAGCGGTCGCGAGCAGTCTCCTCGGCGTCTGGCAGGCCGTGCCGTATCTGTTCGCCGACCTCGTGCGCGAGCTCCGCGGCGAAGCACGGGACGACGTGAAGATCGGCATCGGATCACCCGTCTACCGCGCGACGCTTCTCGGCATGGCCACCGTGCCCATCGTCGGTCTGTGGGTCGGTTTCGCGTCGATGCAGCGAGCCTACGCGATCGTCGGTGCGTCGTTCCTGCCGCTCCTCGCGCTGGTGCTGCTGCGCCTCGGGAGGCACGAGCGCCTACGCGCGACCCATCGCAATACGCGCGTCTACGAGGGTGTCCTCGTCCTCACGCTCGCGTTCTTCGTCGGATTCCTCGGGATGGTCGTCTTCTGATCGCGTCGCGCGGGCTCAGCCCACGATGGTCATGATGACGATGGCGACCACCACGAACGCGAGCAACCCGACCAGCGCCACGAGAGACACGCCCCGCCGGTAGATCCCGTCCGTCTCGTCGTCGCGCTCCACGAGCGCGGCACAGCAGCGCACGTAGGCGAGCATCACCGCCACGACGACGATTCCGGCCACGAGTCCACGCAGCAGGATCGGCAAGCGCAGCAACTCCATGCGATCCGCAAAAGCCGTCAGCGCCAGCACGATCGAGCCCGCGGCCAGCCCCCAGAGAAGCGTCACGGCGAACGTCGACGGATCGGAGAGACGGAGGGATGCGCGGCACGCGTGGCAGCGGAAGTACACGGGCGCGGCTGGATTGGCGGCCAAGTGCATCGCGCGCTGAAGCGCACCGCACCGCGCGCAGGAACACGGCGCGAAGTCACTCGGTTCGTCGGAAATCGCGGACATGCCCCGAGTGTAGCGAAGCGCCCGCCTCGAGAGAAGCGCGGCATCGAGCGTCGGTGACGGACTCCGAACAAGTCTGGATTTCGTCGGGCGGAGCGGATACGATTCGCGACCGTACCCAAACCGGAGCGCGCGCCGAACCGGCGCGATCGGAGCGACGAAAGGGAGCACGTTGAGCGACGTATCGATGCGAGGGCCGGGGTCGACGAAAGGACCCGTCCGGCACGGCCCCTACCCCGAGTTGACCTGGCCCGCGGTCCTCGTCGGATATCTGCTCGGGGCCGTGATCGCGATCTCGATCGGCTACGCCGCTCTGATCCTCGGCTTCTCGATCGAAGGGTCCGAGCTCGCCGCGATCCTCGGCTGGGGAATCCTGCGCGGCGTCCTGCGGCGCACGAGCATCGTCGAGAACAACATCAACCAGACGATCGCCTCCGCTGTCAACGGCGCGTCGTCGGGGATGATGTTCTCCGTACCTGCACTGTTCATCCTGAGCCAAGACTTCCCGGGTACGACCCAGTTCAGCCCGCCGCTCATGGTGTTCGCATGTATCGCCGGCGCCGTGCTCGGACTCAGCTTCATCATCCCGCTGCGCAAGCAGATGATCGATTTCAACCGACTCGCGTACCCGGGAGGGATCGCGGTCGCGACGATTCTCAAGTCGCCCGGCGCCGGGCTCCGAAAGACGCAGCTCTTGATCGGTGCCGCGCTGTTCTCGGGCGCGATCCACCTCGTCTCGATCCTGGCCGGAACGAACAAGCTCTACATCGGCGACATGCTCGGACTTCCCGAGTTCTTGAACGTGACGTTCTACCTGTCGATCATGACGATCGGCGTCGGGTTCTTGTCGGGACGAGGCGGCCTTTGGTTCGGCGCCGGTGGTTTCATCTGCTACTTCCTGCTCGCGCCGATCCTGCACTCGTTCGGCTCGCCCGACGTCCAAGCACTGACCGTGCCCGCCGTCGACGCGGCCGGCGACGTAGTCCATCCTGCCAACGCGATGCGCGACGCGCTGTTCCAACCGGCCGGCATCGGCATGCTCATCGGTGCGGCCATCGGCAGCATCTTCTTCGCCGCGCCACTGATCCTCTCGGCGATCCGCTCGATGCAGCAGGCTGCGCAGCGCGCGCGTGAAGGCGGCCATGAGGGCGAGGGCGACATCGCGTCCGAAGAGATGCCGATCAAGCTTCTGTACGGCGGGGTCGCGGCCGGTCTCGTCTCGCTCGTCGTGATCTCGTTCCTTTCCGTCGACGGCATGACCCTGCCGCGCGCGGCCGCCATGGCGGTGCTCGGAACGTTGTGGGTATGGGTCGCCGGGGTCATCGTCTCGGAATGCCTTGGACGCACGAACTGGTCGCCGCTCTCCGGTATGACGCTGATCGCCGTGACGATCCTGCTGCTCATCGCGAGCGGCCTCGGGAGCACCGACGAGATCATCGCTTCGGTGGTGGTCGGAGCCGCGATCTGCGTCGCGATCTCGCAAGCCGGCGACATGATGCTCGACCTCAAGTCGGGGTATCTCGTCGGCGCGCGTCCTCGCATGCAACAGATCGGTCAGTTCCTTGGCACCTGGCTCGGCCCCGTGCTCATCATGGGGCTGATCTTCGTACTGCACAAAGCGTACGGACTCGGGAGCGATCGACTGCCCGCGCCGCAAGGCAAGGCACTCGCCGAGACGATCAAGGGCATCGTCGGCGGCAACATCCCCGAATACCGCTACGGTGCGGGAGCGATCCTCGGACTGCTCTTCGCGCTGTCGGGCTTCGGCGGGATCGGCGTCCTCGTGGGCCTCGGGTTCTACATGCCCTTCTACATCGTGCTCACGTACACGATCGGCAACGTGCTGCGCATGGGGGCCGACCGTTGGTTCGGACGCTCGTTCGTCGAGAACACGGGGATTCCGATCGCGGCGGGCTTCATCGTCGGTGAAGCGCTGGTCGGCGTGGGTGACGCGCTCGTACGCGTCATCTCCAATCTGTAAACGAAACGCGAGATCGAGACTCGGACCATGATCAAGAAGTTCGGATACGTGTGCCTCGCGGTCGGATTCCTGACCGGCGCCTTCATCACGACGCGTCACAAGGACAAGGTCGAGTGGCCGGCGTTCGGTGCTTGCGCCGCGATCATGTTCGCGGGGCTCGTCTCTGTACGTTCTGCGGCGCGCGCCGATCACGACGATCACGAAGTCCACCACGGCAGTATCGAGACCCTGACGAAGGCGCTCACGTCGATCGTCGGCAAGCTCTCCGCGATGAACCGTGACCGCGACTCCATCGACGTCTACGACGTGCACGGACGCATCGACGCCGACTTCATGACCGACCTCGGGGACTTCGTCGATGCGCGCGAATCGATGATCCCAATCTTCGGGCTTTCGGCCTACGCGGACATCATGAACGCGTTCGCGACCGGCGAGCGCAACATCAACCGCGCCTGGAGCGCGTCCGCCGACGGGTACATCGACGAGGTTTGGGCGAGTCTCGCACGCGCCGAGGCCCGCATGCGCGAGGCCGCCACGAGACTCGACGAGGAACGAGCCACCGTGTCTCGGTCTGCCGATGGCGACGACCGCGAGCGCTCCCTGCGCAGCGAAGGCTCTCGACGCCCCGACGCCTGATCCGCCGCCGGCAACGCCGGTCCGCAACTTTCGCATCGCGAGCCCGTACCTCGTCGAACGACGCCCTGCGTCCCGATCGGCTTCTGTCGCACCCGCGATTCGGTCGATACCGACGGTTCCCCCTCGTCGATCCTCGGAGGTTGCCATGATTCACTTGTCTCGCGTCGCTCATGCCGGTGCCCGCGCCGCGACCCTTACCGCGGTCGTGTTCTCGTCGGTCGTAACGACTGCGTCCGCCGTGCTGACACCGGGCGCGCCGAGCTCGGACACCGCGAGCGCCGTCGACGTCGCCCCGCCGTTCGCCCCACTCGACGTCTTCGAGCTCGAGCTCGCTTCCGACCCGCGCATCTCTCCCGACGGGAGGCGCGTGGTCTTCACGCGACAGTCGATGGACGTGATGACCGATCGAAGCCGATCCGACCTCTGGATCGTCGACGTCGACGGCTCGAACCTGCGCCCGCTTGCCCAGGGCGACCGCGGTGGCTCGAATGCACGATGGTCTCCCGACGGCACCCGCGTCGCGTACGTCAGTTCCGAGAGCGGTTCGCCCCAGATCTGGGTGCGATGGGTCGCCACGCAGGACGTCGCGCGAATCACGCACGTGACCGAAGCCCCCGGCAACCTTGCGTGGTCACCCGATGGGACGCGAATCGCGTTCACCATGCGTGTGCCCGCCGAACGGCCGGCGTTCGCGAAGATGCCCGCCAAGCCCGAAGGCGCCGAGTGGGCCGCTCCCCCGCGCGTCATCGAGTCGGTCGTCTACCGACGGGACGGCGGTGGCTACGTGCGCTCCGGCTTCACGCACGTCTTCGTCGTTCCGGCCGCGGGCGGCACGCCGCGCCAGATCACGACGGGAGACTTCCATCATCGCGGTACGCCGTCGTGGACGCCGGACGGAAACGCGCTCGTCTTGTCCGCGAACCGCAGCCCCGAGCACGAGCGCGAAACGGGCGTCTCCGACTTGCACCTCGTGCGACTCGACACACGCACCCTCACGACGTTGACGCAGCACACGGGCCCGGTCGACGGCCCCGTCGTGTCTCCCGACGGTCGACTCGTCGCCTACGCAGGTTACGAAGACGCACGACTCGGGTTCCAGGCTCGCGACATCATCGTCGTGAACATCGACGGCTCGAACCCGCGCACGCTGACGAGCGAACTCGATCGCGACGTTCGCGGGATCGCCTGGAGTCGCAACGGACGCGGCCTCTATTTCCGTTACGACGACCAGGGGCGGAGCTTCGTGGCGTTCGCCTCCCTCGACGCCGAGATCGAGACGATCGCGTCCGACGTCGGCGGCACCACGCTCGGTCGGCCCTACTCGAGCGGGTCGTTCACGGTAGCGAACGATGGCCGCGTGGCGTTCACGCAGTGCACCGAACACCGCCCCGCCGACGTCGCCGTCGCGCGCCATGGGGCGCCCGGCGTCGAACGCATCACCGCGCTCAACGACGATCTCGTCGAACACCGATCGATGGCGACGATCAAAGAGATCCGCGTCCCGTCGTCGTACGACGAGCGCGAGATCCAAGGGTGGCTCGCGCTGCCTCCCGGTCACGATTCGAGCGCAGGCCCCTACCCGCTCATTCTCGAGATTCACGGCGGGCCGTTCGCGAACTACGGGCCGCGGTTCTCGGCCGAAGTCCAGCTCTACGCCGCGGCCGGCTACGCGGTGCTCTACATGAATCCGCGCGGCAGCACGAGCTACGGATCGGAGTTCGCGAATCTCATCGATCGCAACTACCCGAGCCAGGATTACGACGATCTCATGTCCGGAGTCGACGCGCTCATCGAGCGCGGCATCGCCGATCCCGATGCGTTGTTCGTCACGGGAGGGAGCGGTGGCGGTGTCCTCACCGCATGGATCGTCGGCAAGACGGATCGCTTCCGCGCCGCGGTGTCCGCCAAGCCCGTCATCAACTGGGCGAGCTTCGCCTTGATGACCGACATGTACTTCTACGTGCAGGATTACTGGTTCGACGAACTCCCGTGGGAGAACCCGCTGGCCTACGCGGAGCGCTCGCCGCTGTCGCTCGTCGGCAACGTGACCACACCGACGATGCTACTCACGGGCGAAGAGGACTACCGCACACCCATGGCCGAGTCGGAGCAGTACTATCAAGCGCTCGTCCTCCGCGGGATCGACACCGCCCTCGTGCGAATCCCCGATGCGTCGCACGGAATCACGGCGCGCCCGAGTCGGCTGATCGCGAAGACCGCGTACATCCTCGCGTGGTTCGAGCGCTACCGCGAGCCGAAGGACGAGTCGGCCGCGGCCGATGCCGCGAGTTCTGCCGAGCGCGACTGAGTCGCATCACGAAACGAGCCCCGCCGGACGCGATCCGACGGGGCTCGATAGAGACTCGATTCCATCATCCCGCGATGCACCTCGGCGCATCGCGTCGCTCGATCAGGGCGTCACCTCGAAGGTGAACTCACCGACCGCCTGCACTTCCTTCGTCCCGAAATCACCGACGAAGAGAATGGCGCGGTAGCCGTCACCCGGCGACGCCGTACCCGGAATCCGAATCGGCAGGTCCGTGCGCCCGCGCGTCTGGCCCGACGGGATCGACAGCCCCTTCGGACCGAACTTCGGATTGCCGGCCTCGAACACGGGTCCGCCGTCGGGCCCGTAGACATCGATCCAGGCATCGCCCGCTTGCGTCGAGCCGGCGATGTTCTCGACCTCGGCGTCGAAGAGCAGCGTCCCACCGACCGCTACGGAAGCACTCTGCGCGGTCGCGGTCGCCGCGAATCGGCTCGCGCTGATCGAGAGGTTGTCGACGAACCAGTCGTCCGACCAGAGGTCGCCGCCCGAGCGGAATCGGATGCGGAACTCGTCGTGCAGCGCGTTGCCGGTCAGCGGATAGCTTCGGAACCGGAAGAACTCCGGCTGGCCACCGTCGGCGGCGATCGCCTCGACGAGATTCCAAGCGTCGTTCGAGCCGTAATACTCGACGATCAGGGTTTCGCCCGGCGTCACGGTTCGCTCTTGGGTGAAGAACGACAAGAGGACGTTCGATTCCCCACCGAGGAGCCACGGCTTGCTGAAGATCTCGTCGTGCAACTCATCGTTC
>JAUIME010000161.1 GCA_030433195.1 bacterium | reverse complement strand
GCGCACGAGGTCCTCGCGCAGCGACACGGTAAACGAGTCCGGAAGGCTCACGTAGCAAAGCGCGAGATCCTCGAGCTCGTCGCCGAAGCCCGAATCCTCGACGGCCGAAATCTTGACGAACGTCGTTCCCTCGTGCTCGAGAGTCTCCCAGGTCGTGAGGTTGGGCGCGGACTGTTGGACGAATCCGCGCAATCCCGCGAGAAACGCCGCGAGCTTGAGGGGGCTCTTCACGGCCGCGTTCAACGCAATCGGCAACCGCGCGAGCTCGGCCTCGAGGAACGTTTCGGGATCTTCGGCTTCGGCGAGTTCCGTCCAGAGCGGATCGTCGTCGACGTAGAACGACACCGAGTCGCCGAGCCAACCGAGCGGCGACTTCACGCCGGGGACGACCATGCCCGCGAAGCCCTCGGCCGAGCGGAACGCCGACGCCTCGAGATCGATCGCCATGACCATCTGGTAGAGCGCCTCGGGATGCCGGTCGACCGACTCGGGATCGATCGCCCCGCCCTGCACGACCCGCGCGAACTCGCGGTAGCGCGTGCCGATGATGAGTGGAATCGCGGTGAGGTCGGCGTCGAGCCGGTCCTCGCGGATGGAGAAGCGCAGCGCGATCGGATCGAAGAACCGCCAGTTGTTCTCGTAGCGGTTGCGCCAGTTGCGATACGCCTCGGCTTCGGCCGGCGTGACCTGCTCGAAGTCGAGCTCGGCGATCGGGGTGAGGAACTCGAGCGAGCCGTAGCGCGTGGAGCGGACACCCGCCGGTCCGACGACGATCTCGCCCGCGTCGCCCGCGAGCTTGCCGGGCGCGATGCGGATCCCGTCCGACTCCGGATCGATCTTCGACGCGCGCAGGTCGGACAGCGCGGCCGCCGCGTAGATGCGCCGCGCGCTCGCGATGCGCCAGCGCGGACTGCACCAACGCCGGATGGTCGCGTCGGTGAGGATCGCGAACGCCGTCTCGTCGTCGGCACCGCGACGATAGCGATCGCGCAGAAATCGATACTCGAGCGACTTCGAGAGCGGTTCCACGCTCCCCGCAGCGCACGCCAGAAGACGATCGAGCTGCACGCGAGAGTTCGTCACGAGGATGAGATCGTCACGAAGCCGCGCCACGTACGAGCTCACGTCTCGGCTCGGCGACACGGCCGCGAACCACTTGACCCCCTCCGACTCGCCGTGCCGCTTCTCGATGCGCGAGGACTCGGCGCCGGTAAGAGCCGCGTGTCGCGCGAGCAGCCACTGCTCGAGAAGCCCCGCCTCGCCTCGCGTCCGTAGCAAGACCGCGACGTCGCTTCCCGTGCGCAGATAGGCGTCGGATCCCGTGATCGCGATCTCCGAAATCACCTGCGGACCGAACGTGCGCGCCGCGGCGCTGAGCTCGAGCACGAGCTGTTTCTCGTATCGCTCGCGCGTGAATGCGTTCTCGACGCGCGGCTCGAACAGGTAGAGCATCGGCGCCGCGTCGTCCGCCGACTCGTCGATCATCGTCACGAGCGCCTCGAAGCTCGGGAAGAACACCGCGTGCTGGTCTTGCGGCACGAAGCCCGCGAGCGAATCGAGCTCGGGATCGAGCCCCTCGGTGAGGGCCTTCCAGTCGAACTCGCGCACGGTGATCCCACGCAGCGACGAAACCTCGACGCTCGCCTCCTCGCCGGCGTCCCGCGCTCGCAGGTCGCGGTCGAGCTGCAGATTCTCGGCCAGCGCCCTCCCGCCCGTCACGAGGTCGTAAGTCTCTTCCAACTCGCCGACGCGGCGCGGTCGACGCGGCTGCGCGACGCGACGACCCGTGTCGACCGCATCGGTCGCCTCGCCGGATGCCGAGTCGGCGGCGTCGTCCGAATCGGAACGCAGTTCGTCGGCGAGTCGTGCCGCACGGTCGGCTCGATAGCGGAACCATGCCGAGCCCGCCCGATCGAACAACTGCAGGCGATCGTAGTGTCCGGCGACCGCGCGCCGGAAATCGGCCTCGCTCGCGGGCTCGCGCGAACCGTCGATCTCGAAGTGCACGATCCGCATCGCATCGCCGTTCGGCTCGGGGATGAACAACCTCCCCCTTACGTCGCGCGGCTCGGCGATCCGCACCGCCAGGACCGGCATCGGCGGCTCGCCATCCTGCACGCGCCACGTCTCACGGTAGTCGAGGTACGCCTCGCCCGGGCCGTCGAGGACCGCTCGGGGCGGGCGCGTGTGGAGGTTGCGTCGCAACGTCCACGGGTTCGTGTCGAGCGGCTCCTCGCCTTCCGCGAGCGTGAGCTCGTCGAAGGGAACCACATGGTGAACGTCCGCCACGACCACGGCGGCAAACACCGACAGAACGACGAAAACCAACGCAGAAAGAATCCGCGAGAAGGACATGATCACCTCCGGTGAGTGACGGGCGATGTTCGGCGAGGCGCCGGATTCGGCGCGGATGCCTCATGAGCCGGCGGCGCATGAACATCCGGGTCAGGAGTGTCGATGGATCGATGCAGGATGACTGGATCCTCGGTGGGACCCGTCTTCGCCCGGTCCGCCTGACAGGCGGGCCTCCAGCATACCCCACGACCTCCCTGTTACAAAGCCTTTACACCTCCCGAGGCCGCCCCGCCGTACCCTGTATACGAGGGTCGAGAAAGAGTGGAACCGCGCCGGTCGGCGCGCGTCGAACCGCTCGCCATGAGGCCAAGGAGGAATAGGATGCTGATTCACGAACGAAGGGCCCGGCTGACCGCGATGCTCGCGGCGATCGCGGCGCTTCTCGCGGCATTCGCCGCGCCCGGTGCCGCACAGCAGGGGCGAGGGTCGCACCTCGGCGGGTTCGTCTCGAGTTCCGCGTTGCCGGACCGGACCTGGGTGCTCCCGCAGGCGCGTTGCTACACGGGCTGGCGCCCGGGCCCGGTCGTGATCACGAAGGTCGACGCGACCGTCGACATCCGCGAGCAGGTCGCGACGACCACGCTCGACATCCACTTGCACAACCCCGGCCCGCGCCGGCTCGAGTCCGAGCTGCTGCTGCCGGTGCCCGCCGGGGCCGCCGTTCGCGGCTTCGACTTCGAGGGGTCGGCCGCCGAGCCGACGGCTCGTGTGCTCCCCGCCGACGAGGCGCGTCGCTTGTACGACGAGATCGTCGCCAAGATCAAGGACCCGGCGTTGCTCGAGTTCGTCGGCTACCAGCTCGTGCGGTCGAGCGTTTTCCCCGTCGAAGCGCGAGGGACGCAGCGTGTGCGACTCACGTACGAGCATCTCCTCACGGCCGACGGAGACCGCGTCGATTACGTACTGCCGCGAAGCGAGTCGCTCGAATACCGCGTCCCATGGACGATCGATGTGCGCGTGCGCAGCACCGCGGCGCTGTCGACGCTCTACTCACCGAGCCATCCGATCGAGTCGCGGCCGACGACCGCCAGCGATTGGCGCGCTCGCCTCGCCTCGGCCGGCGCCTCGACTCCGGGTCCGTTCCGGCTCTCGTATCTCACCGAGCGTGACGGCGTCGCTGCTTCGCTCATCGCGTACCCCGATCCGTCGATCGGAGGCGGGTACTTCCTGCTGCTCGGCGGCGTTCCGAGCGAGCTCTCACGCGCCCAGCTCGAGGCCAAGGTTCGCCGCGACGTGACGCTCGTCGTCGACCGATCCGGAAGCATGCACGGCGACAAGATCGAGCAAGTGCGCGAGGCCGTGCTGCAGATCCTCGGCGGACTCGAACCCGGCGAGACGTTCAACGTCATCCCCTACAACGAAGCCGTCGAAAGTCTCGCGCCGTCGCCCGTCGTGAAGTCGAAGGAGAATCTGCGCGCCGCGCGTGACTACGTCGCAGGCATCCTGCCGCGCGGCGGGACGAACATCCACGACGCGCTCCACGCGGCGCTCGCACAGAAGCCGCCCGCCGACTCGCTGCCGATCGTCTTGTTCCTCACGGACGGGCTGCCGACCGTCGGCAAGACGTCCGAGATCGCGATCCGCGAGCTCGCGACGAAGGCCAATCCCTACGGCAAGCGCGTCTTCACGTTCGGCGTCGGTGTCGACGTGAACACGCCGCTGCTCGAGAAGATCGCCTCCGAAACGCGCGCCACCGCGACGTTCGTGCTCCCGAATCAAGACGTCGAGTTCGAGGTCGCACGCTGCTTCGATCGGCTCGCCGGCCCGGTGCTCTCCGATCCGAAGCTCGTCGTGAACGAAGCCGATGGCTCGCCCGCGCTCGGCCGCGTGCACGACGTGTTGCCGAACGCGCTCCCCGATCTTTTCCGCGGCGACCAGATCGTGCTGCTCGGTCAGTACCGCGGCTCGGGACCGCTGCGCTTCGAGATCGCCGGGAACTACCTCGGCAAGTCGCGCCGCTTCGAGTTCCGCTTCGACTTCGATCGCGCGACGACCAAGAACGCGTTCGTGCCGCGTCTGTGGGCGAGCCGCAAGATCGGCCGCCTCATCGAGGCCATCCGTGACCTCGGCGCCGCCGACGCTCCGTTCCCGATGGCAACGCCGCCCTCGCCGCAGTCCGATCCGCGTGTGCGCGAGCTCGTGGACGAGATCGTACGCCTTTCGACCGAGTTCGGGATTCTGACCGAATACACGGCGTTCCTCGCGACCGAGGGCACCGAGCTCGGGGACGACCTCCACTTCTTGAACGAGCGCGCGACCACGAACTTCTGGAACCGCGCCATGAAGACGCGCAGCGGACTCGGGTCCGTCAACCAGTCGCTCAACAACATGGAAATCAGCCAGCGCGCTTGCCTGAATCCGACGAATCGCTTCTACGACAGCGAGATGAACACGGTGCAGGTCGCGAACGTGCAGCAGATCAGCGACCGCGCGTTCTATCGCCGCGGGAACACGTGGGTCGACAGTCGCGCGATCGATCGTACGCAGTCGCCCGCCGACCGGACGATCGAATTCGGGAGCGCCGCCTACCGCGAGCTCCTCGAAAGCCTCGCGAGTCACGGACGGCAGGGATGCCTCGCGCTTTCGGGAGACATCGTGCTTCGCATCGGCGACGAAACCGTGCGCGTCAAGGCCCCCGAAGCGGCGGCCGCCCCCTCGCGATCCGAATGAAACCACGGCTCAGACGAGCCCTCGACGAAAAGGAGCAAGTCATGTCCGCAACGAACATCCGACGCCTGACCCTGATGGCCGCATCGGCCGCCCTCGTCACGACGATCGCGCTCGCGTCGTCGCGCCGTGAAGTCCACGCCGCCGACGAGATTCCGCCACGCATCCAGCTCGCGATCCTCCTCGACACGAGCAACAGCATGGACGGTCTCATCGACCAGGCCAAGGCACGCCTCTGGAAGATCGTCAACGAGTTTCTCTACGCCAAGAAGGGTGACGTGACGCCGCGCCTCGAAGTCGCGCTCTTCGAGTACGGCAAGAGCTCGCTCCCCGAGAGTGAAGGATTCTTGCGCCGCGTGTCGGGTCTCACGGACGACCTCGATCACATCTCGCAGGAGCTGTTCGCGCTCACGACGAACGGCGGCGAGGAGTACTGCGGCTACGTGATCCGCGAAGCCGTGCAATCGCTCGCGTGGAGCCCCTCACCCGAAGACCTCAAGGTCGTGTTCATCGCAGGGAACGAACCGTTCAGCCAAGGCCCGATCGACTTCCGTGAATCATGCCGGACGGCGATCGAACAGGGGATCCTCGTCAACACGATCTTCTGCGGCGACGAGACCCTGGGCGTGAACACGCACTGGAAGGACGGCGCCCTGCTCGCCGACGGATCGTTCCACGCCATCGACTCGAACCAGGCCGTCGCGCATATCGCCGCACCGCAAGACGAAGCCATCGTGAAGCTCGGAACGAGCCTCAACGAGACCTACATCCCCTACGGCGCCCAGGGGTGGGCGAACCGCTCGCGCCAGACCGTCCAGGACGACAACGCCGAGAAGCTCGAGAACGGCGCCGCGGTCGACCGTGCCGTTTGCAAGTCGAGCCTCAACTACTGCAACTCGCTCTGGGATCTCGTCGACGCGGTCGAGCGCGGTTCGGTCGAGCTGGCCGACGTCGACGTCGACACGCTCCCCGAAGCCATGCAATCGATGACGGCGGAACAGCGCGCGGCTCATGTACAATCGATGGGCAAGAAGCGGAAGGCGATCCAAGCCGAGATCCAGACGCTGAATGCCGAGCGCAGCAAGTACATCGCCGCGAAGCGCGCCGAGGAAGCTCCCGAAGCCTCGACGCTCGACGTCGCGATCGGCAACTGCCTGCGCACGCAAGCGGCCGACAAGCGCTTCGATCTCACGCCGCCTCCCGTGGAGACCACGACGAGCAGCGACACCGACGCCGACAGCCGCTCGGGCGAAGGCGCCGCCCCCGAGAACGGAGACGCGGAGCAGAAGCCCGCGCCGAAGCCGACGCAGAAGGTCGCACCCGCGAAGAAGCGGATCGTGCTGCAGCCTGCGCCCGAAGATTGCTAGACGAGCCGAGCCGATGAACGCGAAACGCATCCTCATCGTCGAAGACGACGCCGCGATCCGTCGCGGCGTCGTCGACGCTCTGGGCTTCCACGGCTACGACGTCGTCGAAGCGGCTGACGGCACCGAAGGCCAAGAACGCGCGCTGCGTTGCGCGTACGATCTGCTACTGCTCGACCTCATGCTCCCCGGGGTCGGGGGGCTCGACATCCTCGCGGTCGTTCGCGAGAGCCTGCCGACACGTCCCGTCATCATCCTGACGGCGCGCGGCGACGAAGAGGACCGCATCCGTGGCCTCAAGCTCGGCGCCGACGACTACGTCGTGAAGCCGTTCAGCGTGCACGAGCTCGTGGCGCGCGTCGAAGCGGTATTGCGTCGATCGGCCGAGCGACCGTCGGATTTGACGTCGGTCACGATCCCGTCCGGTCAGCTCGATCTCGACCAGCGGGAGATCCGCTTCGACGACGGCGCACGGTGCGACCTCTCGGAGCGCGAAGCCGAACTCGTGCGCTACCTCGCACGAAACGCGGGCCGCGCGATCAGCCGCGAGGAGATCCTCGCGCGCGTCTGGGGCATCGACCCCGGACGCACGTCGACGCGCACCATCGACATGCACGTCGCGCGCCTGCGCGAGAAGCTGCGCGACGACCCCGAGCATCCCGTACTGCGCACCGTGCGCGGCAAGGGCTACGCGTTCTCGGTCGACGATGCCGCCGACTTCTCCGCGCCGGCCGAGGACACCGCATGATTCGGCCCGCGCACGTGTGGATCGCGTTCTCGGCGTACATCGCCGTGGCTTTGGCCACGATGGCGTGGGTCAGCTCGACGGCACGCCACTACGAGACCGCGAATCAGGAAGCTCGCGCGCGCGAACAACTCGAAGACCGCGTCCGCCTCGCGCTGTGGCGCATGGACTCGGCGGTCACTCCGATCCTCGCGCGCGAGAGCGCGCGCCCGTATTTCCACTACCGAGCGCTCTACCCCGCCCAACAAGCCTACACGCAGCTCTTCGCGAAGATCGGCGAAGGCGAAGTGCAAGTCCCCTCGCCGCTGCTCACGATCGAGCCCGCATTCCTGCGGCTGCACTTTTCGTTCGATGGCAACGGCGAGCTCACGTCGCCACAGGTTCCGACCGGCAACAGCCTCGACGTTGCCGAGATGCGACACGTTTCGTCCGAACGCGTCCGGACCTATCGAGAACGACTCGACGAGTTCGCGGCGCGCGTGAGCGCGAACGCGATCCGCGACGTGCTGCGCGACTTCCCGACACCCGCCGCGATGGCGTGCGTCCCGCTGCTGCCGCTCGACGTCGAGACCGCCAAGCAGCCCGAACCGCAACGCGTCGCGATGACCGAGCAGAAGGAGCGAGGTCGAAGCGAGTGGATCGCGCGCAACAACTTCCAAACCGAAGTCATCACCGACAACCGGTCGCTACCGTCGGTCGACGAGGGTCGGATGCGCCCCGTTTGGATCGGCGACGAGCTGCTGTTCGTCCGCACCGTCTCGATCGGGAGCGATACGCTCCTGCAAGGCGCTTGGGTGGATTGGGACGAACTGAGGGAATGGCTGCGGACGAGTGTCGTGGAGTTGTTCCCGGACGTCGTGCTCACACCGAGCATTCCCGACGAAGAAAGCGTCGACCGCCAGCTCGCGTCGTTGCCCGTGCTCGTCGAACCGGGATCGACGGAGTCGGTCGCGCCGCTGCCGCCCTCGGCGATCCGGTTGTCGCTCGGCGCCGCGTGGGCGTGCTTCCTGATCGCGTCGCTCGCCGTCGCGCTCCTGCTGCACGGCGCGGTCGCGCTCAGCGAACGCCGCGGCGCGTTCGCGTCGTCGGTGACGCACGAGCTGCGCACCCCGCTCACGACGTTTCGCATGTACACCGAGATGCTCTCCGAAGGCATGGTGCCCGATCCGAAGAAGCGCGACGAATACCTCGCGACGCTCCGCCAAGAGGCCGACCGACTCGGGCATCTCGTCGA
The DNA here is from genome assembly GCA_030433195.1 of bacterium. Lineage (GTDB taxonomy): Bacteria > Planctomycetota > JACOTG01 > JACOTG01 > JAUIME01 > JAUIME01. Next base: position 682 of record JAUIME010000161.1, on the reverse strand, counting down.
GAACGTGCTCACGTACTCGCGCCTCGAGCGCGGATCGAGCGGGCGTCAGCTCGAGGCCGTGACGATCGACGCGCTGCTCGCGCGCATCCGGGATCGCATCGAAGAGCGCGCGCGCCAGACCGGGATGCAGATCGTCGTGGACGACCGACGCGCCGTCCCCGATGCCTCTCTCGACGTCGATCCTTCCGCCGTCGAGCAGATCGTCTTCAACCTCGTCGACAACGCGTGCAAGTATGCCGCGACCGCCGACGATCGCCGCATCCACCTCGTCGTGGAGGACGGCGCAGGACACGTCCGCATCACGGTGCGCGATCACGGCGACGGGATCGAGAAGGCCGACGAACGCCACCTGTTCCGGCCGTTCCGCAAGGGAAAGCGGCACCGTTCGATGCACGTTCCGGGCATCGGGCTCGGTCTCGCGCTCTCGCGACAGCTCGCGCGGACCATGCGCGGTGACCTCGGCTACGAACGATCCGATCGAGGCGCGTCGTTCGTGCTCGAGCTGCCGACCGCCGCGCGGTAGATCGCGAGCAGCGCGCGACCGGCGCTTCGCGCATCGAACGCCGACTCGATGCGGCGACGCCCCGCGGCACCGAGATCCGCCCGCTTGTCGGGCGCCTCGAGCAGAGCGACGACCGCGTCCGCGAGGGCCGCGGCATCCCCTTCCGCCGCAAGGCGCGCC
>JAUIME010000945.1 GCA_030433195.1 bacterium | reverse complement strand
GGCCGCGATCGCCATCGAGATGAAGGCCGAGAAACTCGTGCTGCTCACGGGAGCGCCCGGGATTCTGGAGCAACCCGACGATCCGTCGTCGCTCGTCTCGTTCGTCGACCTCGCGGGGCTCGACGCGATGCGCGAAGCGGGGTCGCTCGCGGCGGGGATGCTTCCGAAGGTGGCGGCGATCTCGCACGCGATCCGCGGCGGGGTCGAACGCGTGCACGTCATCTCGCACGACGTCGCCGACAGTCTGTTGCTCGAGGTGTTCACGAACGAGGGCGCCGGAACGCTCGTGGTCGAGAGCAAAGAGGTGCTCACGAAAGCCGAGAAGGCGGCGGGCGGTGCCGCAGTGACGGGAGGGAAGACGGCATGAAGGGCGACGCGGACATTCTCGCGTTCCATCGCGAGCTGGTCTCGATCCCGTCGATCTCGGGAGAGGAAGCCGCGATCCAAGACTTCGTCGTCGAGCGACTGAAGGCGCACGGCGTCGAGCCGGTGCGCGTCGACGACAGCGTGCTCGCGGTCGCGGGCGAAGGGCCGGTGGTGTTGCTGAACACGCACTACGACACGGTTCCGCCTTCGCCGGGCTGGACCTTGCGGCCGCATCAGGTCGAGGTCGACGACGGCAAGGTGACAGGACTCGGCGCCAACGACGCGAAGGCCTCGCTGGCCGCGATGTGCGCGGCGTTCGTCGCGGCGATCGGAGAAGGGCTGCCGCTGACGCTCGCGCTCGGCGTCGCAGCCGGCGAGGAGACCGATGGACACGGCACGCAAGCGCTGCTCGCGCAGCTCGAATCGGACGGCCGGAAGCCCGTCGCGGCCGTTGTCGGTGAGCCGACCAACCTCGACATCGCCGTCGCGCAGAAGGGCCTTCTCATCGTCGAGGTCAGCGAAACCGGGACCGCGTGCCACGCCGCGCACGGCGAGCGGCTCGGAGCGAGCAACGCGATCCGCCTGCTCGCGCGGGATCTCGTCGCGATCGAACGCGTCGATCTCGGGGACGAGCACCCGTTCCTCGGGCACACGACGATGGAGCCGACGATGATCCAAGGCGGTACGGCGCGCAACATGGTGCCGTGCGATGCGTCGGTCATCATCGACTTGCGCACAACGCCCGCGGTTCCGCACGAAGAGCTCGTCGCGCGGCTCGAGGCCGCGGTGCGCGGCAAGCTCGAGGTGAAGAGCGATCGGCTGCACCCGCGCGAGACGGATCCCGAGGATCCCGTCGTCGTCGCGGCGCGAGCGGCGCGTCCCGAGTCGAAGCTCTTCGGCTCGGCGACGATGTCCGACATGGCCTTCATGAAAGGGATCCCCGCGATCAAGGTCGGTCCCGGGCGCACGGAGCGATCGCACACGCCCGACGAATACGTACTCGAATCCGAGATCCTCGACGGCGTGCGGTTCTACGGCGAGTTGCTTCGCGCCTACGCCGCGAAAGCCTGGGCGGAGTGAGACGATGACGACGCGTGTCTGGGACAAGGGCGAACCGCTCGACGACCTCGTGCTGCGTTACACGGCGGGCGAGGATCACGCGCTCGACGACCGACTCGTCGCTTACGACGTTCGCGCATCGGTCGCACACGTCGAGATGCTCCGCGAGCAGAGTCTGCTGAGCGACGACGACGTACAAGCGCTCCGCGAGGGGCTCGAAACGCTCGCGAGCGAGCACGCCGCGGGCGAATGGCGCGTGTCGCTCGAGGAGGAG
>JAUIME010000944.1 GCA_030433195.1 bacterium | reverse complement strand
TTGCGCGCGGATGCCGTCCCACTTCCATTCGGCGACGAACTCGCGGGCGTCGCCGAGCGATGCGACGTCGTCGGGGACGGGATGCGCGAGGAAGAACGGGTAGGGCTTGAGCGGATCGCCGCCCTCGCGTTCGTCGGTCGGCGCGACGAGGCGCGCGAACGTGTCGGCGTCGGGTTCGAGGCGCCCCGAAAGGCGATGCGCCATCGACGCCTGGTCGATGCCCGCGATCTCGGCCAACGCTCGCGCGACGATGCCGCGCGACACCCCGACGCGGAATGCACCCGTGACGAGCTTCGTGTAGAGCATGCGCTCGAGGCGATCGAACCCGGCCCACGTCGCGACGACGATCGGCTCGCGTTCGTCGGGCTCGAGATCCGCGAGACGCAACAAGCGTTCGCGCACGACGACCGAAAGCGGCAGATCGCTCTCGTCGCTCGATGCGGTCGCGGCCTCCAACGATTCGGGGAGCAGCAACGACACCGTTTCCGCGAGATCGCCGACCGCGTCGTAGCACTCCTCCACGAGCCACTCGGGATGACCCGAGGCGCGCGTCGTCCACTCGCGAAGATAGCGCGACTGCACCGCGCGCCGGCCTTTGCGGCCGAGCAGGAAGTGCAGCGCCCACGCCGCATCTTCGGGGGGCGCGTCGCGGAAGTAGTCGACGAGCGCGGCTTGCTTGGCCGAAGTCTTCGTCGTTGCGTCGAGGCGCCGGTAGAGTTCCGCGAAGCGCTTCATGCGTCGTCCTCCGCGGGGCGGGTGTCGTCTTCGGCAGCGTCGTCGTCGAGGTCGCCGCGGAACGGCGTCGAAAGCGGGGCCGCGTCGCGACCCTTCACCTCGCGCAAGTAACGAACGAGCGGGTCGACGTAGCCGTGCGTGACGAGCACGCGGTCGGCGCCCGTCGCGTCGATCGCTTCGAGCAGGCCGTCCCAATCGGCGTGGTCCGAGAGCACGAAACCGCGGTCGAAGTTGCGTCGTCGCCGCGGGCCGCGAAGCCGCATCCACCCCGACGCGAAGCCGGTCGACATCGTCCCGAACTTGCGCATCCACGGCGTGCCGTTCGCGGACGGCGGCGCGATGACGAGGCCGTGCCCGCGGATCTCCTTGGCGACTTCGGGGGACGCGTAGCGTGTCGGCGGCAGGTCGACGCCGGCCTCGCGATACGCCTCGTCGATCTTCGCGACCGCGCCGTGCACCGCGACAGGGCCGAGCGCATCGTCCGCGATCGCGCGTGCGAGGCGTTGCGCTTTGCCGAGCGCATACGCGCACAGAAGGCTCGTGCGGCCGGCGTCGCGGTTCGCGCGCCACCAATCGTGGATTTCGGCCACGATCTCCGATTCGGCCGGCCACGCGAACACCGGCAACCCGAACGTACTTTCGGTGATGAAGACGTCGCAGGCGACGGGCTCGAAGGCGCGGCACGTCGGATCGGGCGCCGTCTTGTAGTCACCCGCGACGACCCAGGTTCCCGACGCATGCTCGAGGCGCACCTGCGCCGATCCGAGGACGTGCCCCGCGGGATGCAGACTGAGCGTCACGTCGCCGATGCGTTTCGACTCGCCGTAGTCGAGCGTTTCGATCACGGCGTCGGGCTGCACGCGGCGACGCAACAGCGGTGCGCCATCGGGCGTCGTGAGGTAGCGGCGCGAGCCGGGCCGCGCGTGATCGGCGTGCGCGTGCGTGACGACGGCGCGCTCGACCG